>CAZOSR010000021.1:0-15810 GCA_964582445.1 uncultured Coriobacteriaceae bacterium
CGATGCCGAGCCGGTCGAAGCCCGAATAGAGGTACGTCTTCTGTTCTTGGTTCTCGTCACGGCGCCGCTGGACCTCGGCCTCATCATCGAGCGAGGCGAGCGCTCCGGCCTGCGCCACCGAGTTGACGTTGAACGGCTCGCGGATGCAGTCGATGGCGTGCCTGAGCGGCTGCGGGGCGAAACCGTATCCGATTCGCAGTCCGGCGAGTGAGTAGATCTTGGAGAAGGTGCGCAGCACCACGATGGGCCGCTCACCATCGAAGTACTCAAGACCGTCCGGATACGCCGGATCGGTGACGAACTCGAAGTATGCCTCGTCCAACACAAGCAGCACGTGTGCAGGCAGCCGCTTGAGGAACGATTCGAACGCATCGCGGGTATAGATGGTGCCGGTGGGATTGTTCGGGTTGCAGAGGAACACGATGCGAGTGCGGTCCGAGACCGCAGCGAGAATGGCCTCGAGGTCGTAGTGGACGCCGTCCACGAGCGGGACCGGCACCTTGATGCCGCCGAACATCTGCGTGATGGTCGGGTAGACGACGAATGACGGCCACGGGTAGACGACCTCGTCCCCCGGACGCACGACCACCTGTGCGATCAGGCGGAGCAGCTCGTTGCTGCCATTGCCCACGACAATCTGCTCTGAGGGCACGCCGTGGCGCTCGGAGAGCTTCTCATGCAGCGTGACGCTCGCGCCCTCAGGATAGCGGTTGAGCTCGCCCAACTCGTTGGCCATCGCCTCGATGGCGGACGGAAAGGGACCGTACGGACACTCGTTGCTGGACAACTTGCAGATGTCGTCACGGCCGGACCTGTCACGGACCTCGTCCTCGCGCAGACCTGGCGCATAAGGAACGAGTCCATCCAGTTCCGTACGGATCATCTGGTCCCAGTCCACGGGCTGTCCTCCCCTGGTCGACGTGGGGAGCATTGTCCCGCAGCGACGGTGCCGAGCGCAAGCAGGGCACCCGCGCCCACCGGCGGGCGGCGCTCTACTCCGGTGGACGGCGCAGTTCGCTGAGGAGTCCGTAGCCTTCGGTGACACGCACCACGGCGATCGCAGCGTTGGGCAGATCGATCCTCCAGGAGACATCCGCCGGAATCTGGAGTAGGTGGCTCAACAGCGATCGAAGCACGCCACCGTGCGTGACCAAGGCAACGCGGGGCGCTCCCTCCAGCAGAGTCGTCGCGACCCGTGCCACCCGTGCGTCAAACGCAGACCCGCTCTCACCGCCCGGCGCCACGGGACCACAGCCGCTGAAGTCCAGTGTGATGCCCTGCGCATCGAGCTCCTCATAGGTGAGCCCCTCAGCCGCGCCGAAGTCGACCTCGCGCGCGTCATCGAGCACCACGGTGCGCGAACCGTCAGGGTCGGCGATCGTCGCGACCGCACGCGTCCGCACGCTGGGCGAGGTGTACAGGACCTCCGGAGCCCACACGGCAACCGTGCTCGCCAAAGCCACGGCCTGACGCTCCCCTCGCTGCGTTAACGCCGATGAGGTCACGCCGCACAGACGCCGCTCGGCGTTGGCGTGGGTCTCCGGATGGCGTGCCAGCATGATCTCGCGAACGCCGGTCACAACGGCCCTCCCACGATCGCTGCAATGGCAAGCACTGCCGTCTCGGTGATGAGGATCGTTGCACCGGCAACGTCTCCCGTCACCCCGCCAAGCCGTCGCGCGAACGGGCCGGGCACCAGGATCGCCACCAGAAGACCTGCGGCTGTCGCCGCGGTCATCACCACGTGCGACTCAGGATCCCAACCGAGCAGCGGCAACACAGGGAGTGCGGCGACCAGCAGTCCGGACAGCGATACGCGCGATGCATACCTCCGGCCGAGCCCGTCGGCCCGCGCCGGCTCGCGCAGGCTTAGTGCAAGGGTGGCTCCCAGGCGGCCCAGTACAGGCGCTGCAGCTAGGCCCCACCAGGAGCCGCTCTCAAGCACCACCGCGACAGCCGCGACCTGAAGGAGCGCGGTGAACACGATCGCCGAGACCCCGAATGCGCCCACGTCGCTGGAGCGCATGACTTCCAGCCGCTGCGTCGCATCTCCTCGTACGCCGATACCATCCGCGCAATCAGCAAGCCCGTCCCAGTGGAGGAACCCGGAGAGAAACCCGCTTCCGCCCACCATCAGCGCGGCGCTCAAGAGCGCTCCCGTGCCCGCGTCGATACCGATGCGCTCCGCGAGCCACGCAAGCCCCAACCACAGCCCCGAGTACAGCCACCCGACAAGCGGGAAGGCGCGCACCGGATGTCCACCTTCGGTGCCTCGGACCGGAATGACCGTGAGCAGCCGGACAGCGCCAAGCAGGCCACGCATCACGAGCAGCCCCCCAGCCGCTCCGCCACGCCCGCTTCCCCGAAGGTAGCCATCCCGTTGATGACCGCGCATGCTGCCCCCATCACCATGATCGCAAGCGCGGCACCCGTGCCCTCGCCCAACCGCATGTGCAGATTGAGGAATGGGTCGAGGTCGAGTGGAACCAGCACCACACCATGACCAGGTTCGTCTGACAGATGCGAACCGAACACGGACGTCAGTGAAACCGGACACAAGCTCGCGGCCGCTAGTGCTGCCGTGGCAGATATGAACCCGTCCGCAACCGCGCACACGTGCTCGGCCGCACACCCGATGAACACTCCCGCCATCGCCGCGATCTCAAGCCCGCCGAGCGCAGCGAGCGTCCCGAGCGGATCGTCAGCTGATGGACGGTGCAGGCGTATCGCACGGTCCACCGCCGAGTGCTTTCGCGCCATTCCGGCGTCGTCAACACCTGTCCCTGGGCCGACCACGCGGCTCACCGGCACGCCGGTATACGCCGCGCTGAGAGCGGCTGCAGCCGTGGTGTTTCCGATTCCCATCTCTCCTACTGCGATCACTCTCACGCCATCGGCAGCAAGCCGGCGTACCGTCTCAACGCCCACGAGCAGCGCTGCCGAAGCCTCCTCCCGCGTCATGGCCGCCTCGACCGTCATGTTGCGCGTGCCCGCACGGACCTTCGCCTGCACGACACCGGGCAGGTCCGACGTGTCCGACGCTACACCGACGTCCGTGAGCACCAACTCAGCGCCGACGTATCGCGCAATCTGATTGATCGCCGCGCCGCCAGCCACGAAGTTGCCCATCATCTGGCGGGTGACCTCGGACGGCCAAGCGGACACACCCTCGGCGACCACCCCGTGGTCCGCGGCGAACAGCGCGATCGCCGCGGGTGACGCCTCAGGGCGCTCGGTACGCTGCACAGCCGCCATCCGGGCGGCGATGCCCTCGAGCGTGCCGAGGCTTCTCGGCGGCTTGGTGAGCGAGTCCAGGCGCGCCCACGCGCGCTCCTCGTACGCTGCATCCACCGCTTCAACGCCGCGGCAGACATCCCACAACGCCTGCTCCTGCGGGCCCGCCTGCTCGGTGTTCACGAATCCCATCGAACCTCCCGGGGTACTGACCTCAAGTCGATACAACGGCCCGCCACTACCAGCACGGCGACGTCGGCCGCATCCACCAGTGTTCGGAGCGAACGCCCCATGACGTCTCTGAACAGCCGGCCCAGCGGTGTCGGCGGGACCACGCCCCACCCCACCTCATTCCCGACCACGACCGTGTAGCCACGGCGGGAGCACAGCGCCGAGACCAGGCCGTCGGCACGCGCCTGCGCAGTGCGTTCGATGACGGCAGTGGCTACCTCGGCCCCATCCGGCACAAGATCGATCAACCCCTGTCCGAGCAGTGTCCCCAGACAGTCCACCAGCAGGCATGCACTGTCCGGTATGGAGGAGACCCACTCCGGGTCACTTCCGGCTTCCACCACGCGGATGTCAGCCGGACGATCCGCCTGGTGAGCCGTGATCCGCCGCTCCATCTCCTCGTCATCGGCGCGTCCGCCCACCGCGATCACGATCTCACGCCCCGTCTGCAGCGCCAGTTCGAGCGCAACGCGCGACTTGCCGCTGCGCACAGGTCCGGTAACGACCGCCAGCATCAGGTCTCCCCCCTTGCCGCCATGCGGAGGGCATCGACTTCGTCGCTTGAGAGCTCACGCACGTGACCCTCAGGCAGGTCGCCCAGCGTGAGCGGTCCGTATGCGATCCGGGACAGCGCGATGACGGGGTGGCCGATCGCCGAGAGCATCCTTCGCACTTGCCGCTTGCGGCCTTCGCGCAAGGTGATCTCCACTGCGGCCGTTCGCTCACGTTCTTCTACGATGCGCGCCTCCGCAGGAGCCGTGGGCCCATCGTCGAGCAGGATACCGGCACGGAGCCTGGAGAGGTCAGCCGCATCAGGTACCCCGTCCACGACCGCATGATAGAGCTTGGGGACATGGTGGCGCGGATGCATCATAAGATGTGCCAGCTCGCCGTCGTTGGTGAGCAGCAGCAATCCGGTGGTGGTGTAGTCCAGCCGACCGACCGGGAACACTCGCGGCATGCCACCGGGAATGTAGTCGGCCACCGTCGGGCGTCCCTGGGGGTCATCGAGCGTGGTCATCACGCCGATCGGCTTGTTCAGCATCAGGTACACCTGCACGCAGGGCGGCTCGACGATCCTGCCGTCCAGCCGGACCTCGTCGCGATCGGCGACGATCTTCGTCCCGGGCGAGGTCACCGGCACCCCGTTCACACTCACCCGGCCCGCAGCGACGATCTCCTCAGACGCCCGGCGAGAAGCGACACCTGCTCGCGCAAGGAACTTGGCGATCCGCTCGGCCCCATCGGCCTCATTCGGCGTCTGCGGGATCGTCACCATTCACCTCACCGGCGTCTACCGTAGCGCCGTCTGTCCCCTGCTCTTCATCCATCTCGAGGTCGTCATCTATGTCCAGCAGACTTCCGTCGAGCGCGTTCAACCGTTCGCGTATGGCGCGCTCAGTCTCAGGATCGGGAGCGAACTCCTCCAACGGCGGCAACTCCGACAGGTCCTTGAGCCCGAACCGCTCCAGGAAGGTGCGCGTGGTGCCGTACAGGATCGCATTGCCGGCGTTCTTGTCCCGGCCCGCCTCGCGCACCAGACCCTTCTCGATGAGCGAGGAGATCACCGCCTCGCTGTTCACGCCGCGCACAGCGTTAACGCCCTGGCGGGTGACCGGCTGGTGGTACGCGACCACCGCAAGGGCTTCGAGCGCCGCCTGCGAGAGCCTGCGGGTGTCCCACGAGAGCACGTACTCCTCCACCTGTTGGTGATAGGCAGGGTGTGTGTACATCCGCCAACCGCCGGCGACCTCTCGCAGTTGGAACCCGCGCTCTTCATGAGCGTACTCAGCGGCAAGCGCCCTCAGCTCGCTTTCGACCTCCACCGTTGCGACCTCGAGGACCTTCGCGATCCGGGAAGACGGCACCGGCTCGTCGGATACGAACAACAGGGCCTCCAGCGCACCCCTGATTGCGGCGTTGTCACGGCTCACAACTCATCACCGATCCCCACGATCTCGATGTCTTCGAACAGGTCGCTCTGCTCCAACCGCACGAGTCCGCGCTTGTACAGTTCCAGGATCGCAAGGAAGGTCACCACGAGTTCCTCCACCGAGGCGTCACCCGAGACGAGCCCTCGGAACGACGATCGCCGGCGGGAACGCATGATCCTGGCCACGCTCTCCACGTGCAACTCGAGCGGTATGGGAGCCGAGGCTACGTGATCGGCTTCCAGCAGGAACACCTCACGCTTGTGCAGCAGGTCCGCGCAGAGCACCGCAAGCCCGTGCAGCGTCACACCCTCCAGGTAGTCGGGCATCAGCTTGAGGAACGGCTCCTCAAGGCCAGCTGCGCGCGGATGCATGAGCGCCTCTGCCTCATGCCGGCCCGCAAGCTCAGCCGCTGCGTTCTTGAACTGCTTGTATGCCAGCAGGCGAGCGATAAGCAGCTCGCGCGCCTCCTCCGGCGTCATGTCCTCGAACTCGAGCACCTCGGCAGGCTCGTCGCGCGGCAACAGTGACGCGGCCTTGATCTCGAGCAGTGTGGCCGCCACCACAAGGAAGTCGCTCGCCACGTCGAGGTCGAGGTCCTGCATCCGGTCGACCTCGGCAAGATACTGGTCCGCGATCTCGGCGATGGATAGCTCAGAGATGGCCACCTTCTGATTCGCCACGAGCTGAAGCAGCAGATCGAAGGGACCCTCGAAACCCTGTGTCTTGACCCGATACGACACAGCTACGCGCCCGCATCCACATGCATCGCGCGCCGGACGTCGGCCATGAGCGACTCCACCTCGGGCCGCACCCGTTCGGCACCGGCTGCGAGCACCTCCCACGCGTAGCCAGGCTCGGCAGCGAGCTCCGCACGCCGGGTGCGGAAGTCGCGCAGGTATGCGTTCAGGTCCTCCACCAGCGCCTTCTTGTGCGCGACGCAGCCGCATTCGGCCGCACGACAGCAGCGGTCCCACTCCGGAATCGCCGCAGGATCGGACGCAACGAGTCTGTGGATCTGGTGGAGCGGGCAGATGTCCGGGTTCCCCGGATCGGTCTTCAGCTTGCGGGCGGGGTCGGTGAGCATGCCCATGACCTTCTTCGCGGTCTCCTCCTCGGTCTCCGAGAGGTAGATCGCGTTGCCGTAGCTCTTGGACATCTTCCGGCCATCGGTGCCCGGAACGCGCGCACCCTCTTTGGCGATCAGGGCTGCTGGCTCGGGCAGAAGTTCCCCGTACTGGTTGTTGAACCGCCGGACGACCTCTCGCGTAAGCTCGAGGTGCGGAAGCTGGTCCTCGCCCACGGGCACAACGTCGCCGCGCACGATGGTGATGTCGGCCGCCTGCATGAGCGGATACAGGAAGAACCCCACGTTACCAAGATCCTTCTCGGAGATCTGCTCGCGCTGCTCCTTGTAGCTTGGGACGCGCTCGAGCCAGGGCATCGGCGTGACCATCGACAGGTACATCGTGAGCTCGGCAACCTCAGGCACATCGCTCTGGCGATAGATGACCGATCGCGCCGGGTCGATCCCCGCGGCCACCCAGTCCAGGACCATCTCCTCGGTGTACTGCCGTATCGCGTGCGTATCCTGCCAGTCGCTGGTGAGCGCATGCCAGTCGGCGACGAAGTAGAACGCCTCGTAGTCGTCCTGCATCTGGCGCATGTTCAGCAGGTTGCCGAACCAGTGGCCGAGGGTGAGACGTCCGGTGGGACGGTAGCCGGTGAGCACGCGCTTCTTGGACATCAGCAGGGACGCTCCTCGCTTCGCAGGGCACGGTCCGAGAGGACCGCGTGGTGGACGCCGTCTAGTCTACCGCAGCCCGGGGGTCACAGACCGAAGAAGAGACGCATCAGCGGATCGACCGTGAGGTCGAAGTACCCGCCGAGCAGGTTCAGTCCTGGCACCAGGCGCGGCAGGATCATGAGCGCGCCGAAGAAGATGAGGATGCCATAGCGCTCCACCTCGTGATACTTCATGAGCGCTCTGTCGGAGAGGAAGACCGGGAGCACACGCGAACCGTCCAGCGGCGGTATCGGGATGAGGTTAAAGAACATCAACACCAGGTTGATCTGGCCGAAGTAGTACAGCGCATACCACAGCCATCCCAGCAGGGTGATCTGCGGATCCGCCTGCGTCCCGGTCGCCAAAGGGCCGAGGGCGAGCAACCGGCTGCCAAGACCCGCTATGAACGCAAGGGTCAGGTTGGTCGCCGGACCGGCAAGCCCGGTGAGCATCATGCCCTTGCGGTAGTCCTTGTAGTACGCCGGGTTGATGGGCACCGGCTTGGCGTATCCGAACACAGGCAGTCCGCCCAGCCACAACATCACCGGCAGGATCACGGTGCCGAACAGGTCGACATGCTTGACCGGATTGAGGCTGAGCCGCCCCTTCATCTTCGCCGTGGGGTCGCCAAGGCGGTACGAGACGTACCCGTGGGAGACCTCGTGCAAGACGATCGCGGGGATGAACAGGGCGAGTTCGATCACCCTGATGAGCACGTCGTTCATCTGTCTCCTGACTACCGGGCGGCCCGCTTTGCGAGGCGCTCGAGATTGGCGAGTTCGGCCTCGCGTCCAACCGCTTTCCCATCGAGGCGGTCGGCACGGGCCTGCGCCAGGATACCAGCAAAACCAGGACCGGGCTGAACGCCCAACGCGATAAGGTCCTCGCCGCTCACCGCCGGACGCACTGCCGAGAGGTCGTGCACGAAGCGTTCCACTCTCGCACGCACGCGCTCCTCACCCGTTGCCCACAGGTATGCCAGCGTCTCGATGGGCAGTCCCTCCAGCGCGTAGTACAGGCGGCTCGGACGCATCTTGCGGCGATCCTTCAGACGCGTGGTGAGCGTCTCCATCCGCTCGGCGGTCACCACTGCGGGCGTGGCGTATTCGCGACCGAAGCGCATCTTGCGACACCACCGATCGGCGGGGACCTTGCCTGCCGAGGCGACCAGCGCGGTCACGAGAAGCGTCCTCCGCCGTGGTGCCGATGACCACTCCCGCTCGATCACGGGATATGCCGTGGCGCAGGCCTCAACATCGACAAGCACTCGTTCGTGCTCGGCGCCCTCGGGGCCGATCGAGCCGAGCACCCCCACCTCGTTGAGACGCCGCAGGATCGCCGCCACGCTCTCCTCGTCTACGATGTCGAGCAGTTCCTCGCGTAGCCGCGCACCGCTGACCTCGTCCAACATCCCCATCTCCACCGCCTGACGCATCAGGGCATCGGTTGAGGAGTCGATGCGGAAGCCGAACTTCTGCTCGAAGCGCAGAGCACGCAACACGCGCGTGGGATCTTCCACGAACGACAGCGAGTGGAGCGAGCGGATCACGCCACGCTCCAGATCGTGCAGACCGCCGAATGGGTCGGCTATCCTCCCGAACCGGCCTGGCTCGATGCTCATGGCCATGGCGTTGATCGAGAAGTCACGCCGGAACAGGTCCTGCCGGAGTGATGAGCGCTCCACCGTGGGTAGTGCGCCTGGCCGCTGGTAGTACTCGGTGCGAGCGCTGGTGATGTCGATGTGGAGCGTCTTCGACCACACCAGGACAGCTGTTCCAAACCTGCGGTGCACCTTGACGCGCTTGCCGAGCCGCTGCCCGACCTGGTGCGCGAACTCGAGGCCGTCTCCTTCGATCACGATATCGATGTCGAGATTCTGCCGACCCAGAAGCATGTCACGGACGAACCCGCCAACGGCGTGCGCCCGGACTTCGGCCTCGTCGGCCAGCCTGCCGAGCGTCTCCACGGCGTCACGGGCCTCCGCAGGCAGAGCACCGATCGACGCGAGCACGGCCACGGTAGCCTCGCGGTGCCGCCGGTTCTGGCGGTAGTCCAGGTAGGTGTCGCCGTGCTGCGCGCGGAGCAGGTCCTTGCGTGTGACGATCCCCACGACCACGCCCTCATCCACCACCGGCAAACGCCCGATGCCGGTGCGCACCAGCAGCCTCTCTAGCTCTGCGATGCCGGTGTCCGGCGCCACCGTCCGCGGCTCTCGAGCCATGAAACCGGTGGCAGGAGCGTGGGCAAGTCCGTGCCGCGCCGCCTTGTCCACGTCCTTGCGCGTTACCATTCCCACCAGCCGGCCGTCATCGATCACAGGGAGACCCCCGTGCCCCCAGCGGGCCATGATGGCGCCAGCCTCTTCCATGGACGCGCCGGGGACGATGGAGCGCACGGGCGCCGAGGCGATCTCGAGCGCCGTCAGCGGTGGCCTCACCTCGAGGAAAAGCGCCTCCCGCAAACGCTCCAGGGTCTCGCCGAGATCCCCCGAGCGGATGGCTGCCGATGCGGCCTGCGGGTGCCCCCCACCGCCGACGTGCTTGAGCACCGCGGCGATGTCTACCTCGGCAAGCCGACTTCGACCCACCATCTGCAACCGCTCGGGCATCTCGATGAGCGCAACGGCCACACGGTAGCCCAGGTCTTCACAGATGTAGTGCGTGAGCACAGCGGCTGAATCCACGTACGCCTCGGAGCGCGCGGTGCACACCGCGATCTCCTGCCCGTTGATCTCCCACACATCGAGCGTATCCAGCAGCTGGTCGAGCACTCTGCGCTGCTGCGCGTCGAGCGAGCGGGAGAGGAACTGGTTGAGCACCTCGATCTCGGCGCCCGCCTCCATCAGGTATGCCGCGGCCCGCACGTCGTATGCGGTCGTGCCGGGATAGGTGAGCGATCCGGTGTCCTCATGGATGCCCAGCAGGAGGACCGTGGCCTCCAGCGGGGTGAGCGCGATGCCCCTATCGTGGATCTCGTGGGTGAGGATCGATGTGGTCGCACCAACATCCATCGAACGATCCTCATCGGGGTTCACATCCCCCTCCTGGCGCGGATGGTGGTCGTAGACGATCACCTCCACGCCGGGACGCGTCACAACGACACCGATCTCACCGATGCGTCCGGGGTCGCGCGTGTCAACCATGATCACGCGCTCGACCAGGTCAAGATCCACCGAACCCAGATCCACGAACGGCACGAACTCCTCGTGCAGATTGTGGAATTCGCGAACGTTCGCATTCTGAGAGCCGAGGTAGACCGCGCGCGTACCCGTATACAGCTTCGTGGCCGCCACCATTGCGGCATAGGCGTCGAAGTCCGGGTTAGCATGCCCGACCACAAGCCCGGTGACCGGCGCGGGCGCGACCCCGGTGTGACGGCTCATCGTCTGGCACCGTCCTCTCCTGGCACGGCCTGCCGCACGCGCCTACGCCTCCAGAAACAGCAGCGGAGGCCCAACGGCAACATCGCCGATCCGGATAGCATCGCGCAATCGGGCCTCGGCCCCATCGAGCGTGGCCGCATCCGAGGTATAGAGCGTGGCGAGCACGTCGCCCTGCTCGACCCGATCACCCGTCTTGACCACAAGCTCGAGCCCCGCTCCCGGGTCTATATCGTCCTCCTTGCGCGCCCGTCCCGCCCCTGTTGCCATCGCGGCACGCCCGACCCCCTCGGCGTCAAACCCGGCGATCCAGCCGCCGCGCGATGCGCGCACCTCACGGCTGTGCGCGCCCACCGGGAGGAGCGATACGTCGTCGGCCACCCGTTCGTCTCCACCCTGCGCGTGCACCCACGCGCGGAAGGTGTCGAGCGCGCACCCGCTTGCGATGGAATCCAGCAGCAGGTCCCGCGCCTCGCGCTCGTCGGCAGCGCGCCCGCCGAGCACCAGCATCTTCGATCCGAACACCAGGCAGAGTTCGGTGAGGTCCGCAGGCCCCTCCCCCTTGAGCGTAGCGATGGCCTCGCGCACCTCAAGGGCGTTGCCCACCGCTCGTCCAAGCGGCTGGTCCATATCGGTCAGCACACACACGACCTCGCGACCGAGCAGCTTCCCCACACGCGCAAGTTCGGCCGCGAGTGCTCGCGCGTCCTCCTCGGTCTTCATGAACGCACCGGAGCCCACCTTCACATCGAGCACGATCGCGTCTGCACCGCCGGCTACCTTCTTGGAGATGATCGACCCCACGATGAGGGGCACGGATGGCACCGTTGCGGTAACGTCGCGGAGTGCGTACATCTTCTTGTCAGCGGGGTCCACATCCGGGCTCTGCCCGATCACGGCGAGCCCCACGTCACGCACTTGCCGAAGGAAGTCGCCCGGCTCCAGTGTCACGCTGAAACCCGGGATCGACTCGAGCTTATCGAGCGTGCCACCGGTGAAACCCAGGCCGCGTCCGCTCATCTTCGCCACAGGGACGCCGCAACTGGCCACCAGCGGCGCCAGCACGAGGGTCGTGGTATCGCCCACACCGCCGGTGGAATGCTTGTCCACCTTGATGCCGGGGATGCTTGAGAGATCGACCATCCTCCCCGAGCGTGCCATCGCGCCCGTGAGAGCGGCGGTCTCTTCGCTATCGAGCCCACGGATGAATGCGGCCATGAGCCACGCCGCCATCTGGTAGTCGGGCATCTCGCCGGTGACGAAGGCCGACACGAGCCGCTCCAACTCCTCGGCGCTATGCGTACCGCCGTCACGCTTGACCTCGATGAGCTCCTCCAGAGACCTCATGCACCACGCACCTCCTCGAGGAACGATGTGCCCCGACCGCAGCGGTCCCGCAGTCCGTAGAAGTCCAGCACGGTCTCGCCGATGTCAGCGAATGTCGCACGCGTCCCCAGGCCCACACCCGCGTCCACACCCTTGACCTTCACGATCAGCGGTGTGTACTCGCGACTGTGATCGGTAGACCACTCGGTCGTGGGATCACAGCCGTGATCCGCGGTGATGATCAGCAGATCACCGTCGACCATGGCATCCAGCAGTTCTGGAATCCGCCGATCCACCGCCTCCAGGCCGTCCGCGTACGCGCGCGCGTCGTTGCGGTGACCCCACAGCATGTCGAAGTCCACCAAGTTGCAGAAGACGAACCCCTGCTCCGGGCGGCGCACCTCCTCGAGCAGGTGGTCGAACCCGTCCATGTTGTCAGTCACGTGCGGCGATGAGGTGATGCCCTGCCACGCGAAGATGTCGCCGATCTTGCCAACGCCGAACACCGGGACCCCGGCATCCTGCAGCAGATCGAGAACAGTGGGCTCGAAGGGCTTCACAGCGTAGTCGCGCCTTCGGTGAGTGCGGGTGTACGTGCCTGTTTCGTCGGGGCCGACGAACGGCCGCGCGATCACGCGCCCCACGTGGTGTTCGCCCACCAGCATCTCGCGCGCGATCTCGCAGACCCGGTACAGTTCGTCGAGGCCGAAACGCTCCTCGTGAGCCGCGATCTGGAACACCGAGTCCGCCGAGGTGTACACGATCGGCAGCCCGGTAGCCATGTGCTCGTCACCCAGTTCGTTGATGATGACCGTGCCGCTCGCCACCGTGTTGCCAAGCACGCCTTCATAGCCGGTGAGCCGACAGAACTCGTCGACCACCTCGGCAGGAAACCCTTGCGGATACGTAGGGAACGCGCGCTCGAGCACGAGTCCCATCATCTCCCAGTGGCCGGTCGTGGTGTCTTTTCCGGCAGAGCGCTCCGCGCTCTTGCCCCACGACCCCACGGTGTCTGCACGCGGCGGCACGCCAAGAATGTCCGTGATGTTCCCCAGGCCCATCGCACCGAGGTTGGGCATCGCAAGCCCACCCACCGCCTGAGCGGTGTTGCCGAGGGTGTTGGATCCCACGTCGCCGTACTCGGCAGCATCCGGCAACTCGCCCGCTCCCACGCTATCGAGTACCAGCACGATCGCTCTCGGATCCCGCACGGTCCCTGCCATCACGCCTCCACTCGGCCGGCTACACGATGACCCGCATGACCTCCTCGAGCGATGTCACACCGTCGGAGACCTTCATGAGCGCGTCCTGCCTGAGCGTGCGCATGCCCGCAGCGAGCGCAGCGGAGCGGATGGCCTCCGACGGCGCCTCGGCCAGGAACAGTCGCTCGAGCTCGTCGTCCATCTCCATGATCTCGAAGATACCGGTGCGGCCGTGGTATCCGGTGCCGAAGCACGCGTCACAGCCACCGGGATGCGGAATGCTGATCGTCTTGGCCTTGAGCTCCTCGGCACTGATGCCGTAGGTGGCGAGAAGGTCCTTGGTGACCCGCTTCTGCTCCTTGCACGCCGGACAGAGCTTGCGCACCAGGCGCTGAGCGATGACGCCGATGAGCGCGCTGGAGGCGATGAACGGTGCGACCTCCATGTCGGAGAGCCGGGTGAGCGCAGAGGGCGCGTCGTTGGTGTGGATGGACGAGAGCACGAGGTGCCCCGTGAGCGCCGCACGCGTGGCGATCTGCGCGGTCTCGGCGTCACGAATCTCGCCCACCATCACCACGTCGGGATCGGCACGCAACACGGTGCGGAGCAGCGTGGCGAAGGAAAGGCCGATGTGGGTGTTCACCGCCATCTGTGTGATGCCCTCGATCTGCAGCTCTATCGGGTCCTCGATGGTGATGATCTTGCGGTCGGGAGAATTGAGCTGCATCAGAGACGCGTACAGCGTGGTCGACTTGCCCGAGCCGGTAGGCCCGGAGACAAGGAGTTCGCCGTACGGCCGAGCGAGGAACCGCTCCAGCAGCCTGCGATGCTCCTCACCCATGCCGAGGTCCTCCACCGTGGGCTGCTCCTCCTCATGGTTGAGGAGCCTGATGACGATGCTCTCGCCAAAGGGGGTGGGCAGCGCGGCAACGCGCATGTCGACGACACGCCCGTCCACCAACAGGCCGATACGGCCGTCCTGCGGGCGCCGGCGCTCAGCGATATCCATCTCGGCCATGACCTTCACGCGGCTCAGAAGCCCCGCTCGCGCCGACACGGGAACATTAACGACCTCGTGGAGCACGCCATCCACCCGGAAGCGCACGCGTACGCTGTGAGGCCCCGGTTCGATGTGGATGTCGCTCGCGTGGTCGTGTACCGCCTCCCGGATGAGTTGGTTCACGAGGCGTACCACCGGCACGTCCTCGTCACCAACCGCAACGACGTCCTCCTGCTCTTGAGCGGTGACGATCTCCGTCAGGTCCTCAAAGGCGTCCGCGGCGGTCACGTACTTGTCGATGGCGTAGTCGATCTGCGCGGGCGTGGTGACCACCGGCACGACCTGGCGTCCCGTGCGCAGACGCACGTCGTCGATGGCCTCGATGTCGAGCGGATCGGCCATCGCAAGGAGGACTTCGTCATCAACGAAACCTACCGGGATCGCCTGGAGGCGTCGAGCCACGCGCTCGGGCAGGTAGGATGCCGCATCACGGTCCACCTGATACGTGAGCAGGTTGATGTAGTCGAGCCCCTTTTGCTCGGCAAGCGAACGTGCGATCTTCTCGGCGTCGGCGAACTCCTCCAGGACGAGGACTTCGCCCAGCTTGCCGCCGGTGACCGCCTGGCGCTCAAGCGCCGCAGCCAACTGTTCCTCGGTGATCACTCCCGAGCGGACCAGCACTTCACCCAGACGTTCCCGCTTGTACTCCACAGGGACCCTTCCGTGAGTGTTCGCCGTGACCAGCGCCCCCAACGGGCGCCACCAATCGTAGCAGAACGACGGGGCCCCTCGCGGGACCCCGTCGCTACGCCGTTGATGCGGTTCGTGCGCTTACCGGAGAGAATCCGACAGCACGCGGCCCACAAGCTTGGAGGCGACCTCGGCAGAAGCCGGCATGTGCCCGTCGACCATCTGCCGGGCATGCTCGATGCGGTCCTCCCTGAGTTCAGGGATGGCCGCCAGCATATCCACCACGTCGGCAACGAGTGCCGGATCAGGCGCGATGCGGGGGGTGTTGAGGGCGCTCGGCTTGGAACCCGTCCTCAGACATTCGGTCACCAGGCGCACTTGTTCGTCCGAGATCATCATGCCGTGTCTATCGTCCATCTGCACGGCATTCTTGAGTGTGCAGGCGGTAGGATTCGACAGACGGTCGGTATGTGATACCTGCCACCCCTCACGCAGTACCGTCTGGCAGTGAGGGTGCAACCGCCGAGCGGTCCGACCCCGGGAAAAGGGAGAGCCTCAAGGCCGGCACCTTGAGGCTCAGGGGTAAGGGGTTGCCGAAGCAACTCTTGCGCAAGTATAGCCGCCCGGCGGGGTCTTATGCAATACGGTGCTCAGATAAATTCACAATCACCGGAATCGCACACACTCAGGCATCCTCCCCCGCCTCGAGCGCCTCGATGCGCTCGGATACCTCAATCCATTCGGCTTCCAGGGCGCCAAGCCGCTGCTTGACTGTGGCATACTCCGCAAGAGCAGCGTCAAAGGCGGCTTTGTCCTCGTAGATCGATTGATCGCCGAGCACTCCCAGTAGTTCATCGTGGCGCGCCTGTGCCGTACCGAGCTCCCGGTCGATCGACTGCAATCGCCGACGCGCATCCTTCGTGCCGCGATACAGCCTGTTGCGTGCCTCGGCCGCGGCCCGTTTCTCCTCGCGCGACCTGGGTGCTGTCCCGCCGGCCGTCGCCTCCCCGCTCGAGCGCCGGACCTCACTC
>CAZOSR010000022.1:0-15564 GCA_964582445.1 uncultured Coriobacteriaceae bacterium
GGATGGTCACTATGGGATGGGTGCTTCCGTGTATCGGAGGGCTCGGCCTCTTGCTTGTCGTGCTGGTGGCGGCGGTGGTCGGCATCTACAACCGGCTGGTCACGCTGCGCAACCGTGTCAAGAACGCGTGGCAGCAGATCGACGTGCAGCTGCGCAGGCGATACGACCTGATCCCGAACCTCGTGGAGACTGTGAAGGCATATGCAGCTCATGAGAAGGAGACGCTCCAGCAGGTCATAGAGGCGCGCAACACTGCGATGAGCGCACAGACGGTCGCCGAGCACGGCCAGGCCGAGGGTGCGCTGACCGGTACGCTCAAGAGCCTGTTCGCGCTTGCGGAGAACTACCCTGACCTCAAAGCGAATCAGAACTTCATGATGTTGCAGGAGGAGCTGTCAGGCACGGAGTCGAAGATCGCGTTTGCGCGCCAGTTCTACAACGACGCCGTCATGACCTACAACATCGCGCGCGAGACCTTCCCATCCAATCTGTTGGCCGGGATGTTCGGCTTCCAGCCTGCGGAAGGGTTTGAGGTCGAGGGCGAGGCCCGCGAGGCCGTGAAGGTGCAGTTCTAGGCCGTGTGGGATCAGATATCCTCCAACAAGTTCAAGAGCGTGGCGCTGATCGCGGTCTTCGTTCTGCTCGTGGCGCTGATCGGCTACGTCTTTGGACAGGCCACCGACTGGGGCTACCTGGGTCTTGCCCTGGCGCTGGTGGTCGCATTCGCGATGTCCTGGGGCTCGTACTGGTTCTCAGACAAGATCGTGCTGTCCATGAGCCGTGCCCGTCCTGTCGACCGCGAACGCGAGCCCTACCTCGTGAACACGGTCGAAGGTCTTGCGATCGCGGCCGGGCTTCCGGTGCCGCGAGCCTATGTGATCGACGATCCCGCCCCGAACGCATTCGCCACAGGGCGCAATCCGGATAACGCGGCGATCGCTGTCACTACCGGTCTTGTGGGGATGATGAACCGTCAGGAGCTGGAGGGCGTCCTTGCCCACGAGCTCTCGCACATCAAGAACTACGACACGCTATTACAGACGCTGGCAGCGGTCCTCGCCGGCTCGGTCACACTGATCTCCGAGTGGATGCTGCGGAGTTTCTGGTGGGGTGGGCGCGACCGGGATCGGGACACCGGCCAGTTCGGCGCCATCATCATGATCGTGGCGATCGTGCTCGCGCTGCTCTCGCCTCTGGCGGCCACGCTCATCCAGATGGCGATATCGCGCAAGCGGGAGTACCTCGCGGACGCGAGCGCTGCTATGCTGACGCGCTACCCGCCGGGACTCGCGAGCGCTCTCAGGAAGATCGGCGGCGACCAGAATCAGCTGCGTGTTGCGAACAAGGCGACCGAGTCGCTCTACATCGTCAATCCGCTCAAGGCTCGCAGCGGGGGAATGAACTCGCTCTTCAACACGCATCCGCCGCTTGCTGAGCGAATCGCACGCCTGGAGGCGATGTAGCGTGCTTGCCTCCATAGCGTATCCGGCAATCGATCCGGTCGCATTCGCTGTCGGACCGTTCGCTGTTCGCTGGTATGGCCTGTCCTACGTGGTCGGTTTCATCCTGGCCGCGCTTGTCATGCGGTCCCTCAACGAGCGGTGGAGCGTCGGGCTCAGTGCCGATGACATGCTCGACATCGTCCTCGTGGCGGTGGTGGGGCTGGTCGCCGGTGCACGGATCGGCTATGTGCTGTTCTACGGGGTCGGCGCGTACTGGTCCGATCCGCTCTCGATACTCGCATTCTGGGACGGGGGGATGTCGTTTCACGGCGGCCTTGTCGGGATCCTGGGGGCGGGAGCGGTCCTCGCATGGCGCAAGGGGATACCGCCGCTGCGCCTGTTCGACATGGGCGCGGTGGGTGCTCCACTCGGACTCTTGTTCGGTCGGCTCGCGAACTTCGTGAATGGCGAGCTGTGGGGTCGCGTGACGGATGTTCCCTGGGGGATGGTCTTCCCGCGCGCTCCCGGTGCGCTGCCGCGTCATCCCTCACAGCTGTACGAGGCGCTTCTCGAGGGCCTCGTCCTCTTCATCGTGTTGTGGGCTCTGTCGCGCCGAAAGCGCGGTGACGGCTTCATGATCGGTACGATGATCGGACTCTACGGTGTCTTCCGGATCGTGGTGGAGTTCTTCCGGGAACCCGACATCCAGCTCGGTTTCATGGCCGGCGGCTTCACGATGGGCCAGTTGCTGAGTCTGCCTATGGTGCTGGCAGGGGTCTGGCTGGTGTGGCGGGCTCTGCGTCGCCCCCCGACAGGTGATGGTGACGGAATGGCGGCCGACGGCGCGAGTCGTTCCACCACACCGTCCAGCACCCCCGGGGACACCGCCTAGGTGCAGGGGTCTACCATCCAGCAGGGCGACTCTCGGCGGACGCACTTCATCGCTTCACCTGGAGCGAGGCGGCGGATCGGCTGACAGCGAGTACAGTAGAACTGCGGGAGGCCGCCAACGACGTCCTTCACGTCAGGATCCTCATATGCTTGAGAGTCCTGTTGCTCGAGTATGTGGAGCAGATAACACGGCATCGCGGCCTCCGAGGTTCGGTGACGAGTATACGTCCAGATGGCGCCCTGCGTCTCGATGCGGGGCTGACGGGCCTCGGGGCGTGACGCCGTGGTGACGGCTTCCATTCTCTGATTGACCGGCCCACAGGGCCTCCCTATGCTGGTCCGAGACCTGAAGGAGGACGCTTGATGAACCGAAAGACCATCCTTGTGCTTGTTGCGCTGTCCCTGGTGCTGGCAGGCGTGTCCGGATGCGGTGCGGAGGAGGCCGAGGTCGTCTCGAACACCTGGCCGGAGGCCACGACTGAGCGGCCGGAGGAGAAGCCCGCCGAACCGATCCTGTGGCCGCTGACCGGGCTCGAGGCGCCCTCTACTGAGGCCATCGGAGCACGCGTCGTCTCGGTGAAGATCGAGAACTCCCGCGAGGCACGTCCCCAGTCGGGCATCCAGGCGGCCGATGTGGTGTATGAGACCGTGACCGAGGGTGGGATCACTCGATTCAACGCACTGTTCCACTCGCAGGAGCCGACAGTCGTTGGCCCGGTGAGGTCTGCACGGCTGTCGGACACGGACATCGTCCCGCAGTACGATGCGCTGTTCGGCTTCTCGGGTGCGAGCCTGTCGGTGAACACGAAGGTGCGGGCGACCGGCCTGGACAACCTGAGTGAGGACGTGGGCGTGACCAAGCCGTTCACGCGGTCGAGCGATCGCCCCCGGCCGCACAACCTGTACGCGTCGGTCCCGGAGTTCCGTGCTGAGGCCGAACGGCGGGGTATGGAGACCGTGAGCCATCTGACAGGGTTCGCGTTCGAGAAGGCGTCTTCGGCAGCGAGCGGCACGCCAGTCGCCTCGGTGGACATCCCGTTCTCCACATACAACCAGGTGACGTGGACGTACGACGCTGCCACCAGCACCTACCTCCGTACGAATAGCGGCACGCCCTTCACCGATGCGGTCACCGGCAAGCAGGTGTCGGCGCGCAACGTGGTGGTGCTCTGGGCGCGATACATACCTGCGAGTCAGGACAAGGTGGGCAGCACTACGTACGACATCGAGCTCACCGGTACCGGCCGTGTCGCGGTCTTCCGTGATGGGCAGGTGTTCAACGGGACGTGGGAGGCTGGCGCCGATGCGCCGCCCGTGTTCAAGGCCGACGATGGCACTCAGATCCGGCTCGCCCCGGGCAACACCTGGTTCCAGGTGGTCAACACCTCGGTCAACATCGCAATGAAGTAGCACTCCGTCGACCTGTGCGAAGGTTGTTCGTACAGGGATACGCGGTTAGAATCTGTAGGCCATCACCCCAGCGGGACGCTGTGGCGCGTCCCGCGCTGTCGAGGAGAGAGCGCATCTGATGATTGAGAATCCAACCACCGGCACCCTGCGCGTGAAGACCGGCCTCGCCGAGATGCTCAAGGGCGGCGTCATCATGGACGTCGTAACACCCGAGCAGGCCAAGATCGCCGAGGACGCCGGTGCCGTGGCCGTCATGGCGCTGGAACGCGTACCCGCCGACATTCGTGCGGCCGGCGGTGTGGCCCGGATGGCCGATCCCACCATCGTGGAAGCTATCGTGGGCTCGGTGTCCATCCCCGTCATGGCCAAGTGTCGCATCGGACACTTCGTGGAGGCTCAGGTGCTGCAGTCGCTCGGCGTGGACTACATCGATGAGTCCGAGGTGCTTACTCCGGCAGACGAGGAGTATCACGTTGACAAGTGGGGGTTCACGGTCCCGTTCGTATGTGGGGCGCGCAATCTCGGTGAGGCGCTGCGTCGTATCGGTGAGGGCGCCGCGATGATCCGCACCAAGGGCGAGCCGGGGACGGGCAACGTCGTTGAGGCCGTGCGGCATATGCGCACCATGCTGGATGAGATCGGCTGGGTGGCCGGACTGCGCTCGGAACAGCTCTTCGGCGCCGCCAAGGACCTGCAGGCGCCCTACGAGCTTGTGAAGTGGGTTCACGAGCATGGCACCTTGCCCGTGGTGAACTTCTCGGCTGGCGGCATCGCCACGCCGGCGGACGCGGCACTCATGATGCAGCTTGGCTGTGACGGCGTGTTCGTCGGGAGCGGCATCTTCAAGAGCGGGGACCCCGCGAAGCGTGCCCGCGCCATCGTGGAAGCCACCACGCACTACAATGACCCGGACATCATCGCACGTGTGTCGCGCAATCTGGGCGAGGCGATGGTGGGCATCAACATCTCGGATATCCCCGATGCCGAGCGTATGCAGGAGCGGGGCTGGTAGGATGCGCGTCGGCGTCCTCGCGCTCCAGGGCGCGTTCAGGGAGCATATCCTGGTGCTGGAGGCGCTCGGTGTGTCAACCGTAGCTGTACGTCTTCCCGGGCAGCTCGACGGGCTCGACGGGCTCGTCATTCCGGGCGGTGAATCGACAGCCATCGCGAAGCTGATGCGCACGTACCGCTTCTACGAGGCGATTCGCGAGGCATGTAGCGCGGGTATGGGTGTGTGGGGGACCTGTGCGGGCGCGATACTCATAGCACGCGAGATCTGCGACGGACGCGTCGATCAGGAGCCATTGGGGCTGATGGACATCGTCGTGCAGCGGAACGCGTACGGACGCCAGGTAGATTCATTCGAGGCGATGTTGGACTTCGCGCACATCGGCGATCCGTTTCCTGGCGTCTTCATCAGAGCGCCGTACATCGAACGGGCCGGTGACGCTGTGGAGATCCTTGCCGATCATGGTGGCCGGATCGTTGCCGCTCGTGAGGGCAGTATGCTTGCTACCACATTCCACCCGGAACTGACCGGTGACCCTCGCGTGCACCGGTTCTTCGTTGAGCGCGTCATCGCGTCACAGTAGAAGGGAACCCATATGTCGGGACATTCGAAGTGGGCCACCACCAAGCATCGGAAGGCAGCGGTTGACGCCAAGCGCTCCGCGCTGTTCTCCAAGTTGACGCGCGTCATCACGGTCGCTGCCAAGACGGGGGGCGACCCGAACCCCGAGAACAACGCTGCGCTCGCCGCCGCGATCGCCAAGGCCAAGTCGTACTCGCTGCCCAAGGACAAGATCGAGACCGCCATCAACAAGGCGTTCGGCGCCGGCGCTGACGCCGCGGCGTTCGAGGAGATCGTGTACGAGGGCTACGGCCCTGCGGGCGTGGCCATCTACGTGGAGGCGCTCACCGACAATCGCAACCGCACAGCTGCCGACGTGCGTGCTGCGTTCACGCGGGCGGGGGGCAACCTCGGCGCGACCGGGTCTGTGGCGTTCCAGTTCGAGCGGCGAGGAGAGATCGCGCTGGATGCCGAGGGGGCTCCTGGCGAGGACGATCTTATGCTCCTGGTCGCAGACGCGGGTGGGGATGATCTGGAGGAGATCGAGGACGGCTACGTGGTGTACACGCAGCCTGCAGACGTGATGCGGGTCAAGGCGGTGCTTGAAGACGCTGGAGTGCCCGTCAAGGGTGCCGAACTCGTCATGGAGCCCACAACGCCCGTGGAAGTCACGCTCGAGGATGCCCGGAAGGTCCTGCGCCTCGTGGACAGGCTCGAGGAGTCTGATGACGTCCAGAGCGTGTATCACACCATGGAGCTCACTGATGAGATAGCCGCTGCGCTCGACGAATGAGGTCGGGGTGGTGGTCAGTACACCGCGACGGACTTGGTCTGCGTGACGGTGATCTTGGCTCCCGCCGGCGCATACCACTGCGCCGGCGCAACGCCGTTCATGAGTCCCAGCACGGGAGCTGCCACTACAGTGTTGTGTACCGGCGAGCTCACGCTGACCGTCAACAACACAGTACGGTTGGATGCGGCCACGCCGAGCTGCTGACTGTACGACTCCACGGTCGCTCCTTGGGCTGCGGCGGCCTGGATGGCGGCCTGACGGCCACTGTCCGGAGTGTCCGGGGCGGCGCTTGCCGCGGAGATTGCGGCCGCCATCGCGGCGTTGACCGCCTCGCCTGATGCCGTGAACGCAGGAACCACCTGGTACACATCGTTGGCGATGACCCCCGCGACGAGTGCGATGCCGATGAGTCGGACGATCCGGCGGAGCAGTACACGCGTACGTGCGTTCATTGGGGGCCTTTCCCTGGCGTTGGTGCGTACAAGCTTCATCGGCAGCTCGCGCTCTATGCTGAACCGGTCGCTTTACCCCGTCTAGGCCTCGCGCTATCCTGAACATACGTTCGATTGTCGCCAGTGGGGAGACAGCGTGATCGTACTGGGCATCGATCCTGGTTTGAAGAACACCGGGTGGGGCGTCATCGAGCAGCGAGGCAGCGCGCTCTCCTGTGTGGCGTACGGGTGCATCGTGACCGAGACCAGTGCTCCGATCGCGGAGCGGTTGCGCACTATTCACAGTGGCATCGCAGGGGTCATCGAACGCTACGGGCCCACGTGCTGCGGCATAGAGAGCGTTTACTTCTCCAACAACGCCAAGACCGCGTTCGCGACCGGGCAGGCCAGGGGCGTCGCGCTCCTGGCCGTGGCGGGGATGGAGGTGGGCGAGTATGGCCCCGGTGAGATCAAGCTGTCCACCGTCGGCACCGGAAGCGCGGACAAGGGTCAGGTCCAGTACATGATCCGCTCGATACTCAGCCTTCCGCACATCCCTGAACCGGACCATGCGGCTGATGCTCTGGCGGCAGCTGTCACACACGTGAACATGCGCGCCGTCAAAGTGGCGGGAGGCCGTGGGTGATCGCACAACTGACAGGCCGGATCGTGACCAAGACCGTGGATTCATGCGTGATCGATGTTGGTGGAGTCGGTCTCCGAGTCGCCATGGCTACCGGCACCCTCGCACATCTTCCGGCGATCGGTGACGATGTGACGATCCAGACTCATCTGCAGGTCCGCGAGGACGGGCTCTCGCTCTACGGGTTCGAGGACGTTGAGGAGCGGGAGGTCTTTGAGAAGCTCATCGGGGTCAACGGCGTCGGGCCCAAGGTCGCGCTGTCCGTCCTCTCAGCGCTCGGTGCTGAGACTCTGAGGGAGGCCGTGTCGGGCGAAGACGACGCTCTGATCGCTACCGTTCCCGGAATCGGAAAGAAGACTGCTCAGAGGATCATCATAGAGCTCAAGGACCGCATCGGCGATGTTGGCGGCGGCGGTCAACGCTCAGCACGCGGGGGAGCCGGCGCTGAGGCGGCAGATGCCCTCGCAGCGATGGGCTTCAGTACCGGCGAGATCGCCACGGCGCTCAAGGGATACGATGGCCCCGCAGAGGTCCAGGCACTTCTGCGCCATGCGCTCAAGCGCCTCGGGGGAGGGCAGTGATGGATCTCGATACCCGGCGTCGACTTGCGATCGCCGCACCAGCGATGCAGGTGGCGATCTCAACGACGCTGCTTGCGCTGGTATGGAGGCCGGCTGCGCTCATCGTGCCAGTGCTCGTGGCGCTGATCGTTCTCCCGCTCGGGATAGGCTGGTGGGTGTTCGCGCAGCGTACGCCGCTGAGCAGGCTGTTGCTTGCGGCGTGGGCGCCTGCGGGTCAGGCTGCGGCCTTCGGGGCCGTGGTCGCGACCATTCGCATCGCTGGCGATGAGACCTCTGTCGCGCTCGGCTTGGTGGTTCTGGGTCCGATGCTTGTGCTGCTCACGTTGGGGCTTCTCACTGCCCGGCGGCCGCGGAGAGGGACAGCCGTCGCTCTGGGTGTACTGTGGCTTGTTGCGATCCTGGAGGCTGCCGCCGCGCTCCCACTGGCCGAGTATTGGGGTGGCTCAAGGGGACTCGAGTCGCTTGCCGGCACGGTGACACTCCTCTTCGCGCCGGGAATCGCGCTCGGCGCGTGGCTCGCCCTCGCCCTTGCTGCGAGGGTTCCGGATACCGCGCCTGCGAGTGGGTCGAAAGACTCGGACCTGCAACCAGGTGACTCGGCCGACCGATCGCTGGGTGAGGCGAAGCCGTGAGCACGACATGGGAGCGCGAGGACTACACGTCGGACGAGGAGCGTCTCGTCTCGGCGGAGTACACCGAAGACGACCTGGAGATCGACCGGAGTCTCCGGCCACGCAAGCTCGACGAGTACCTCGGTCAGAGTCGCGTCAAGGACAACCTTGGCGTTCTGATCGATGCGGCACGCGTCCGTGGTGAATCGCTCGACCATCTTCTGCTGTCCGGCCCTCCGGGCCTCGGCAAGACGACCCTTGCGGGCGTGGTGGCCGCGGAACTCGGCGTGCACATGCGCCAGACAAGCGGACCGGCCATCGAGCGTGCGGGCGATCTGGCGGCGATCCTCACCAATCTTGAGCCGCGGGACGTGCTCTTCATCGATGAGATCCACCGCCTGAGCCGGGTCGTGGAAGAGGTGCTGTATCCGGCGATGGAGGACTTCTCGATCGATATCGTCATCGGGAAGGGTCCAGCCGCGCGGTCGCTGCGGCTCGACCTCCCGCCGTTCACTCTCATCGGCGCGACCACGCGCACTGGCCTGCTTACCGGTCCGCTACGTGACCGTTTCGGCATGGCGCTACGGTTGGACTACTACACCATCGATGAGCTCGCTGCGATCGTGCGCAGATCTGCCGGCATTCTTGGTGTTCCGATCGATGCCGAGGGGGCCGAGGAGATCGCGCGCAGGGGCAGGGGTACACCCAGGCTCGCCAACCGCCTCCTCAAGCGCGTGCGGGACTACGCGCAGGTCCGCTACGACGGTCGCATCACCGAGGATAGAGCCGCCGAGGCGCTCGCGTTCTTCCATGTGGACCACGTGGGCCTCGACCGGATGGACATCGCGATCCTGGAGGCGCTCACGCAGACCTTCGCAGGCCGTCCAGTCGGCCTGAACACGCTTGCCGCTGCAGTGAGCGAGGAACCGGATACGCTCGAGGATGTGTACGAACCGTTCCTGCTGCAGCTTGGATTCCTTGCGCGTACGCCAAAGGGTCGCCAGGCCACGCCGCGTGCATACGAGCATCTCGGCATCGCGGCACCGACCGATCCACCGGTGCAGGACGGACTGTTCTGAGGCTTGCGAGTCCGGTTCGACCGAGGCTCTGGGGAGGGGGCAAGGTGTTCGAGGATCCGCAGGTGCTCATCGGCATGGCGATCGGGGCATTCATCGTCATCGTGGGCACGACATTGGGCGTGATGGGGCACCGCAAGCGCGAGCGCGACGCTGCGGGCGAAAGGGGTGCTCGTCGATGAGAGTCCTTTGCCGCCTCACGATGCTCTCCGTGATTTCGGTGTCGCTTCTGGTTGGCGCCTCAGGCTGTTCCGCCGGAACTGATGACGATGTCGCGCCCGCAGTCTCGCAGCAGGAGGCTGATGAGCAACCGGAGGCCACGGTGGTCGAGCCGACCGTCGATGCCGAGGGGATACCGCTTGCCGACCCATCGCTCGATATCGAGGACGCTTTCGGCCGGACACCCGCAGACGCGTTCACTGAGCATATGGCGGCGGTCGCAACCGGGGATCCCGAGGCAGTCTGGGACACCTACGGATGCTCGCCGCCTGCCGACTTCGACACCTGGGCGGTGGAGTGGGAAGACGCTGCCGAGGTCTACTCGGGGGCTCGCGTGCTCGAAGAGCGCGTGATCGCCCCTGGCTCGGCGCTGGTGCGAGTGGTCTATCGGGTGAGAAGCGGCGACGACGAGGTGATCGTGGAGGAGCCCGGTGAATGGTGGCGCATCGAGCAGGGTGAGAACGGGTGGAAGGTTGGCTGGCTTCCCCGGCAGTGACGGTGACTGGTTGACGGTTCTGTCGGCAAGAACCCGCCCCTTCATGGGGCGGGTTCTTCTCATGCCGGGTGCGGCGGTATCCGATCGGATCCTGTGCGGCTACTGGACCTAGAGCGTGGTCTCGTATGCCCACAGACCGTGCAGGTTGCAGTGTTCCAATGCGCGTACGATCGTGCCCGGATCGACATCCAGTACCACTGATACGACCGGAGTGGTCACTACCGGGGCGAGGTCGAATCGAGCGACCGTCGCATCTCCGATACGCAGTTCGATCCAGCCGATCCAGTGGTCGGGCTGGTTTGGGTGTGGGACCTCGTGTCCCACGGTGACGGTGACGCGGTACCCGCCATCAACCTTCTCGGCGACCATGTACGGGGTGTGCTTCTTCTCGAAATCACCAGCGGCGTCGAACTCGGCTACCAGGTTCAGTGGCTCGAGGATCGGTGCGTCAGACATGTGGTCCTCCTTGATGTGTCCAGGGTACTCTCCTGACATACGTACCCATCCGCTACGGTGATGCCTGGGGAGCATAGCAGGACGTACGTCCGCGTATGTCCGGTTCGGGTGCGCAGGGCGACGGATTGTCGCGCAGACCCGATAAGCGGCATCGGTGGGCGGACAGGATGAAACGCGACCGCAGGTCGTGATCACAGGAGCGGAGGCACCGATGGAGACGCGAACCGGGAGACCGTTAGATGCCTGGGGTACGTCATGCGTGCTGATCGATATGCAGACGTCGCTTGCGCGCGTCATGAGCGAGCGCGATGGCACTGTGGCGGCCGCGAGACTCCTCTTGCGCTCGGCCGATCGTCTGGGCGTTCCAGTCATCGCGACGAGACAGAATCCGGACAGGCTCGGCGACACCGTTCCCGAACTCCTGGAGGTGCTCGGTGATCGCGTGCCGGTAGACAAGATGGCGTTCGACTGCGCGTCCGAACCCGCGTTCATGTCGCGCCTTGAGTCGCATCGGCGCCGTGCTGTGGTGATAGCGGGTATGGAGACGCACATCTGTGTGTCACAGACGGCGCTTGGACTGCTGGGTGCCGGGTATCACGTCCGCGTGGTCGCCGATGCGGTCTGCTCCCGCCGGTTCACGGATCACGCGATGGCACTGGACCGGCTGCGTGCGGAGGGTGTCATCGTCACGACGGTCGAGCAGGTCGTCTACGAGATCCTCGGTGAGGCGGGTACCGCTGCATTCCGCGATGTGCTTCGGTTCGTCAAAGAGCGGGACGCGGTGTAGTGTCGTCCCGGGCTGCTCTCGGGTACACTGTCGAGCGTTGCACGCAGACCGGGAAGAGGGGTACGTCGCATGGCGACCATTATCGATGGCGTGAAGTTGGCGGCCGACATACGTGAGCGGGCCGCACAGGCCGTGCGCGAGCTCGCCGCGGAAGGCGTGACACCGTGCCTGGCGGTTGTCCTCGTTGGCGACGATCCTGCCTCTGCATCGTACGTCCGCATGAAGGAGCGTGACTGTGCCGAGGTGGGCATCGACAGCCGGGATCACCGGCTTCCAGCCGACACGACTCAGCATGACCTCGACGCTCTGATCGACGAGCTGAACGACGATGCTTCGGTACATGGCATCCTCGTTCAGATGCCGTTGCCGTCCCACCTCGATGCCGAGTCGGTGATCGCCCGTATTGCGCCAGCAAAGGACGTGGACGGATTCCACCCGGAGAGCCTGGGGCGACTGGTTCGCGGCCTCAAGGGCTTCCGGGCGTGCACGCCCGCAGGAGTGATGGAGATGCTGCGTGCGTACGGCATCGACCCCGCAGGTATGGACGCGGTCGTGGTGGGCCGCTCGACCATCGTAGGCAAGCCGATGGCACTCCTTCTCCTGGAGGCCAACGCCACCGTCACCGTGTGCCATTCAAGAACCCGTGATCTCGCTGACGTCTGCCGCAAGGCCGACCTGCTTGTCGCGGCGGTCGGACGGCCCGAGATGATCGATGCGACGTACATCAAGCCCGGAGCAGTCGTCATAGATGTGGGCATCAATCGGACTGAAAAGGGCATGGTGGGTGACGTGGACTACGCTGCTGTCGAGCCGATCGCGTCCGCGATCACGCCTGTGCCCGGTGGCGTGGGCCCGATGACGCGCGCAATGCTCATGCGCAATACTGTGGCCGCTGCCAGCACGGTGCTTGGAAGGTAGGAGGAGTGCCGGTGCGGACGCTGCGAAGGCGGCGTCCTGCGCTACAATAGCCGCCCGAGCCTACCCTGGAGGTCGATCGATGTCCGTGATCAAACGCGCCATCGTACTGGCGATACTGCTTGCGCTCGCTATCCCCGCTGCTGCCCATGCCCGTGTGGTCGAGTATCAGATCCAGCTGTCGCCCGCTGGTGACCCCGCTGGCGCGCTGGCCGTTGTCAACGTGGTGCTCGATGCGGCGGATCCGCTTCCTCAGGAGGTCTCGATCCCGGTGCCCCATGGAGCGGTGCTGCTGTGGGCGGGAGAGATCCTGGGCGGGGCCCCGGAGGACGATCCCGCCCGCGAACCGGCGCTCACCCAGGTCGGTGACATGGATGTGTACACGTTCACACTCCAGGAGGCGTTTGTCGGGCAGATCGAGATCGTGCTCGATCCTGCGGACATTTCCGGGAGCGAGCTTTCCTACGCCATGACCTGGACGAATCCAGGCGAGGAGGTGCTCCTCTCGGCGTCTGTCGTCGCCGAGCCGGGCGCCTCGGATGTGCGGGTCAGCCCGGCACGTTCGGGTGATGTACAGTCGAACACGATCGGTGAGACGCTGCATCCGCTTGAGGCGAGGCGTCTGGCCACCGGTGAGTCGTACGTGATCGAAGCGAGTTGGACGCGCGGCGAAGGGGCTGCTGTCGTCGGTGATTCCGCCGCCAGCCAGGACCTGCTTCCGTATCTCATCGGCGCGCTTGTCGTCGCACTGGTGTCGCTCGTAGTGGTGGTCGTGCGCGAGCGGACGAAAGCCCGCCTGAACGACGCTGTGTAGAACAGTGGCCGCTGCCGCTCTCATCGCATTCGTGCTCGTTGGTCTCGCCGAACTCGGTGACAAGAGCCAGCTTCTGCTGCTCGGTTTTGCCGCGCGCCATCGCGCGTACAAGGTGGTCGCGGGTGCTGCGATCGCGATCGCGCTGTTGCAGGCGCTCGCTGTGATCGCTGGAGGATTCCTGGGCGCGTACCTTCCGGCACGACTGATCGCGGTGGTAGCGGGCGTGCTGTTCATCGGGTTCGGGATCATGACTTGGCGCGACCGGGAGGAGACAAGCGGGGAGGGGCCTACGAGGGAAGGCCGATGGGGGCCCGTCCTCACGGTCGCTGCGGCGCTGTTCGTGGGAGAGATCGGCGACAAGACACAGCTGATGACGATGTCGATTGCGGCGGATCCCGCCGCATCGATCCGTGCTCTCGGGGCGCTTGGCGCAGGGCTTGCCACTCCGAATGCGGGCACGGTCTCGACCGGGATCGGCGTGTGGTTCGGCTCCTCGCTTGGATTCCTGGCTGCCGATCTGGTGGCGATCGTGGTGGGTGCCGCGGTAGGCTCACGGCTGCCGCGCCACCTGATCTCGCGCGTCTCGGCAGTCGTGTTCGTCGTCTTCGGTGTGATGACGCTCGCATCGGCATTCCTCGGCTGAGTCCGTGAGTTGGCGACCGCGATACACTGCAGGGTGTGAACTGCGATGCGTGGGAGGCGTTGCGCGTTGAGGATCCTGCTTCATGCCTGCTGCGGGCCGTGCTTGCTCGAGCCGTACGACGCGTTGTGCGGGCAGGCTCGTGTAGACGTGTGCTACGCGAACCCCAACATCCATCCTCGTGAGGAGTACGAGCGTCGCCGGGACACGCTGCTTTCATACGCGGCGGATTCAGGCATCCACGTGATCGAGGTCCCGTACGATCAGTCGCTATGGGCCGAGGCGGTGGCGGAGGCGGGGGAGGATCGCCGCGCCCGGTGCAGGGCATGCTACCGGCTCCGCATAGGGCTTGTGGCTTCGGAGGCCGCACGCGGTGGCTACGACGCCGTGGCGACCACGCTGACCGTGAGCCCCTACCAGGATCCGGACTCGATCCGCGAGGAGGGTGAGCGCGCCTGCGCCCGGTACGGCATCCGCTTCCTGCCCACCGACTTCCGGGAGCGGTATCCCGCGGCGACCCGGCGTTCCCGTGAGCTCGGCATGTATCGCCAGAACTACTGCGGATGCGGGCCGAGCGCAATCGAAGCCGAGCGTGAGCGCGAGGACCGAAGGGCTGCGCGCAAGGCCGCAAGACAGGCTGCCCGGGATAGCGCGCGCGAGGTCGTTCCCGGTGAGGGTGACAGGGACTGAGCGCGGCATCGCAAGCGTGGTCGCCTGCGATACACTGCCGGAGAGAACCCGACGTGGGAGGACACGCACGTGAGAACCGACGACTTCGACTACGAACTGCCGAGCGGTTTGATCGCACAGCATCCGGCCGATCCGCGGGACAGCTGCCGATTGCTCGTGGTCGATCGTGCGAGCGGACAGATCGACCATCGCAGCTTCCGGGATCTCACGGAGTATTTGCATCCTGGCGATGTGCTCGTCGTCAATGAGACGCGTGTGCTGCCCGCGCGTCTGCAGGGCGCCAAGGACGAGACCGGTGGTGCAGTGGAGGTGCTGCTCCTGCGCAAGGAGTACGGCGACACGTGGGAGTGCCTGGTGAAGCCGGGACGCCGCCTCAAGCCCGGGGCGCGGGTGGTCTTTGGCGACGGAGAGCTCTCAGGGCTCGTCGTGGGCGTGGTGGAGGAGTCCGGCGCGAGGCTGGTCCAGTTCACTGCCCGCTCAGGGAGTCTGATGGAGGCCATCCACCGCCTGGGGGAGATGCCCCTACCGCCCTACATCACGGAGCCGCTCCGCGATCCCGGCGAGTACCAGACTGTGTATGCGACCGATGAGCACAGCGTAGCCGCGCCGACGGCAGGCCTCCACTTCACCGAGGGGCTTCTCGAGGAAGTACAGCGCGCGGGCGTGCATCTTGCGACAGTGGAGCTCGATGTGGGCCTGGACACGTTCCGGCCCGTTTCGGAGGACGACCCGGCGCAGCACGTGATCCACACCGAGCACTACCGGGTACCCGAGGTTACCGCACGTGCGGTGAACGACGCACGTGCCCGGGGCGACCGGGTGATCGCCGTCGGCACCACGAGCGTGCGCGCCCTTGAGAGCGCGTACAACGAGCAGACCGGGCTCGTGGAGCCTGCCGAGGGTGCCACCGATCTGTTCATCCTGCCGGGGTTCTCTTTCGGCGTGGTAGACGTCCTGCTCACGAACTTCCACATTCCACGGTCGACCCTGTTGATGATGGTGAGCGCGTTCGCGGGTCGCGATCTGGTGATGCGTGCATACGGACTCGCGCGCGAGGAGCGTTATCGGTTCCTGTCCTTCGGGGATGCGATGCTCATCG
>CAZOSR010000023.1:0-15426 GCA_964582445.1 uncultured Coriobacteriaceae bacterium
GACACCGCGCAGCTGCCGGTGTGACGATCGACGGCGGCATGGAGGCCGCCGTGGATCTGCTCCTGCCACTCCTACCGGGAGGCAGCGAATGACAGCACGTCGGGGGGCGACGGGACTGTCAGGAATGCTCGTCATCGACAAACCAGGGGGCATGACGAGCCACGATGTCATCGCGTACCTCAGGCGGACGACGGGCGAGCAGCGCATCGGACATGCAGGTACCCTCGACCCGCTTGCCACAGGTGTGTTGGTCGTTCTTGTCGGCCCAGCCGCACGCCTATCCCAGTACGTATCGGCCGATCGCAAGTCGTATCTCGCCCAGATCGCATTCGGCGTTGCCACCGACACCCTGGACGCTGACGGGAAGGCAGTATCCACGGGACCGGTTCCTCCCTCCGTGCTCGATTCCGGGCGTGCGCAGGAGGTCCTCGACACCTTCCTCGGACCGCAGAAGCAGACTCCTCCCGCCTTCTCGGCGATCAAGCGTCAGGGCGTGCCTGCATACCGTCGTGCACGCAAAGGCGAGGACGTCGCCATGGAGCCGCGCGACATCGTGGTCGACGAGGCCGAGCTCGTGGCGATCGATGCGGTCTCGGCGACGTGGGAAGTACGGTTCTCGGTCTCAAAGGGAACGTACATACGCTCTCTTGCTCGAGACATCGGTGCTGCCATGGGTGTTGATTCGCACCTTGCAGCGCTTCGCAGGACGCGCGCAGGTGCTCTGAGCCTCGAGCATGCGATCGCGCTCGAGGATGTGGCCTCAGCGGCCTCGGACAGTCGTCTGTCGTCGCTGTTCATCGACCCCGTCCCGGTCCTCGGATTCCCACACATCGAGGCCGATGCTGCAACCGTGCAGTCCGGCCGCAATCTTGCTGCGCCTGTTGATCTTGCACCGGAACCTGATAGCCGCATCTCCATCGTCGTTGACGACCGTCTCGGTGCCATCTACCGATTCAACGGAGCCGTGTTGGTTCCAGAGGCCGTATTCCTCCCGGGGGTCGCACGATGACACAGGTGGTATGGCACGGGGCGCGAGACGAACACATGGGTGAGACGGCGGTCGCCCTCGGTGTGTTTGACGGTGTGCACATCGGCCATCAGACACTCATATGCGACGCAGTCGAGACTGCGCATCGCGAGGGAGTGTCGTGCTGCGTCGTCACCTTCGACCGTGACCCAGACCAGGTCGTGACGCCGGATTCCGCGGCGGCTCAGCTGACCACGCTCGATCAGAAGCTCGAGTTCATCGCCGAACTCGGCCCCGACATCGTGCTTGTAGTGCCGTTCGACGCATGTCTCGCTGCTGTTCCGCCCGAGCCGTTCATCGACGACGTCCTCATGCACATGTTGACTCCCCGGATCGTGATCGTGGGGGAGGACTTCCGCTTCGGAGCACGAGCCGCCGGCGACGTCTCCACCCTGCGGACGTGCGGCGCCAGAGATGGTTTCGAAGTGATCGCGCACGAACTGGTCATGCGTGACGGTGCCCCGGTGACGTCGACCCGCATCCGTGGGCTCGTAGCTGCTGGCGAGGTCGCCTCGGCTGCCGTGCTGCTGGGACGCCCACATCGTCTCGCTGGCGTGGTGGTCGCGGGGCATTCGCGCGGGCAGCGCCTTGGTGCTCCCACGGCCAATCTGTCATTCGAACCTCAGATGGCCCTTCCGGGTCCCGGCGTCTACGCCGCCAGAGTGTTGCACGCGGCAGACACCTACAGAGCAGCGGTCTCGGTCGGGGTGTCGCCGACGTTTGCGGATGCGACATCGCAGTTCGAGGTGCACGTGCTCGATTACGCGGGCGACCTGTATGGTGCCACGCTCGTGGTCGAATTCTTGGAGCGCATAGGAGACCATCGGCACTACGCGGATGAGGCCTCCCTCGCGAAGGCGATCAGAGACTTCGTCACGCAAGTCCGCCAGCGTGTTGCACTCTGATCCGCGCCACATTCTGCGTTGTCACCGCCCGGGACCGTGTGTGCTATACTCCGCTGGTTGTGTGTATCTGACCCGGTCCCTGGACTAGCGATTCACCACCGCTTCTCTCGGCACCGGGCGACTTCAGACGAAAGGTGAAAGAGAATATGGCACTCGAGAAGGACGTCAAGTCCGCTATCATCGCCGAGCACGCCCGCACTGAGGGTGACACCGGCTCCGCCGAGGTTCAGATCGCGCTCCTCTCACAGCGCATCCGCGATCTCACTGAGCATCTCCGCACTCACTCGCACGATCATCACACCCGCCGCGGGCTCCTGAAGCTCGTAGGCCAGCGTCGTCGGCTTCTGAACTACCTCAAGAAGAACGATATCGAGCGCTACCGTGCGATCGTCGCGAAGCTCGGACTCCGTAACTAACAACGGCACCACGTGAAGGCGGGCTGTGTCCCGCCTTCACTGATGATGGGGCACGAGGCCCCGCATGAGGAGGCTGCCGCCGTGGGGGCGCCGCAGCCGGAGAAGAGGAAGAGGATGGGAAAGGTAACTGAGAGGTTCGAGCTGTACGGACAGCAGTACGTGCTCGAGACCGGCGAGTTGGCCAAGCAGGCTGGCGGCGCCGTACTGGTGCGCCAGGGAGACAGCATCATCCTGGTGACCGCGACCGCGAGCAAAGAGCCCAAGGACTTGGACTTCTTCCCGCTCACGGTCGACTTTGAGGAGCGTATGTATGCCGCTGGTCGTCTACCCGGCGGCTTCATCAAGCGTGAGACTCGCCCAAGCGAGAAGGCCACCCTTACAGCGCGGATGATCGATCGTCCTATCCGTTCTGCGTTCGCAGACGGATTCCGCAACGATGTCCAGGTCATCGCGACGGTCTTCTCCGCCGACCAGGAGCACCAGATCGACGTCATCTCCATCATGGGAGCGTCCGCCGCGCTCATGGCGGCGGGTATCCCGTTCGAGGGACCCCTCGCCGGCGTCCGCATATGCCGCGATGAGTTCGGCGAGTTCCTCGTGAACCCCACTTTCGAAGATGCCGAGGCATCCGATCTGGACCTTGTCGTGGCGGGTAGCCGCGACGCTATCTACATGGTCGAGGCCGGCGCCAACGAGGTTTCGGAAGAAGACATGCTGGCCGCGCTCACGTTTGCCCAGGAGGCGATCGGGGAGTTCTGCGCGGTTCAGGAGCGGTTCCTGGCCAAGCTCGACATCACCCCGATGACCGTCAGGTTCGATGAACCGTCGGATGAGCTTCGGGAGCGCATCTTCGGCGCTGGTGCCGAGAAGATGCGTGCCGCGCTCCACAACCCCGATAAGCACGCACGCATGGATGCGGTTGCGGCAGTCAAAGACGAGCTGAAGTCCATCTTCGACGAAGCCGAGTATTCCGCCAACACCAAGCACATCAAGGCGCTCATGAAAGCGCTCGAGAAGCAGACCATGCGGGAGATGGTGCTCGAGGAGGGCGAGCGGGCCGACGGCCGCTCGGTCACCGAGATACGTCCGATCAGCTGCGCGGTAGACTACCTGCCGCGCGCACACGGCAGCGGGCTCTTCACTCGCGGACAGACCCAGGTCCTCTCGGTTCTGACCCTCGGCATGCTCAATGAGTGGCAGCGACTCGACACGATCGATGTGTCGGAGGGCAAGCGCTACATCCACCACTACAACTTCCCGCCGTTCTCCACCGGCGAGACCGGCTTCATGCGCGGCCCCAAGCGCCGGGACATCGGGCACGGCGCCCTCGCCGAGCGCGCTCTGCTGCCGGTCGTCCCCGCCGAGGAGGACTTCCCGTACACGATCCGGATCGTCTCCGAAGTCCTGGAGTCCAACGGCTCCAGTTCGATGGGCTCGGTCTGCGGCTCCACGATGTCTCTCATGGACGCCGGCGTACCGATCAAGGCGCCGGTCTCCGGCATCGCTATGGGCCTCATCAAGGAGGGCGACAGGTACGCCATCCTCTCGGACATCCAGGGTCTCGAGGACTTCCTCGGCGACATGGATTTCAAAGTCGCGGGTACTGAGGCCGGCATCACGGCTCTGCAGATGGACAACAAGGCCAAGGGTCTCTCGGTGGAGATCCTTTCCGAGGCGCTCACGCAGGCCAAGGCGGGCCGTGCCCACATCCTCGGCAAGATGCTCGAGGCGATCGACGCTCCACGCGACGAGTTGAAGGAGTACGCGCCGCGGATCATCACCATCAAGATCCCAACCGACAAGATCCGTGACGTCATCGGCCCCGGCGGCAAGGTCATCAAGGGCCTCGTCGAGGAGACCGGTGCGGACATCGACGTCAACGACGACGGCACCATCTACGTTGCGTGCCGCGATGCGCGCGCCCAGGAGGCCGTCGACCGCATCAAGGCGATCGTCCGCGACGTCGAGGTGGGCGAGAAGTACAAGGGCCGCGTCGTGTCCATCCAGCCGTTTGGTGCGTTCATAGAGCTCATCCCCGGCAAAGACGGGCTGCTGCACATCTCCAAGATGGCCAAGGGCCGCATCGCCCAGGTCGAGTCGGTGCTCAACATCGGCGACGAGGTCGAGGTTGTTGTGCAGGACATCGACGACCGCGGCAAGGTCTCGCTCGACCTCATCGAGAAGTTCGACGTGCCGGAGGGCGCCGAGGCTCCCGCGCCTCGCCGCGACGACCGTGGTGACCGTGGAGGACACGATCGCAGGCCGCGCCGCCGCAACTGACGTACCTCGTTCAATGAGGCGGCCCGGGTGCGCACAACATGCGCCTCGGGCCGTCATCGCTCACAGATACGGGAGCCGCATACATGACCTTCTACGATAGAACAGTCCTGGATAACGGCATCACCATCATCACTGAGCCGATGGACACCGTACGCTCTGTCGCACTGGGCATCTGGTGCTCCGTGGGCAGCCGCGATGAGTGCCCCGCAGACGCCGGCATGTCGCACTTCATCGAGCACATGATGTTCAAGGGCACCCCCACGCGTACTGCGGCGCAGATATCCGAGTCGTTCGATCGTCTCGGCGCCGAACTCAACGCCTTCACGAGCAAGGAGTACACCTGCTACTACAGCAGGCTGATCGACGAGCACCTTCCCGAAGCGGTCGACATTCTGTCCGACATGGTAGTGAACGCATCACTGGCCGAGGACGCCTGCCTGTCAGAACGGGAAGTGGTGTTGGAGGAGATTTCGCGGTACGAGGATCAACCTGAGGATCAGGTCCACGAGTTGTTCGCCAGCACCCTGCTGCCCTCACACCCGATCGGCCTTCCGGTCATCGGACAGAAGTCGACTGTGAGCGTGTTCGACCACCAGTCGGCCGCGGCGTTCCATCAGCGCCATTACACCACGGGCAACATCGTCGTGGCGGCCTCGGGAGCTGTTGAGCACCAGGCGGTAGTGGACATGATCCGATCCCAGCTCACGCTTCCTGCGGGCGCTCGCGCATCACGCATTCACGCGACGCCGGTCAGTGAGCCGGCCATATCGGTCGTCACCAAGGACACCGAGCAGGCGCATATCGTCTGGGGCGTCACTGGTCTACCATCCAGCCACCCTGACCGTTACGCGCTGGCCGTGCTTGACGGGGTCCTGGGCGGCGGTATGGCATCACGGCTGTTCCAGGAGATTCGCGAGAAGCGCGGGCTGGCATACGCCGTGTACTCGTACCACAGTCACTTCCAGGATACCGGTGACTTCGCAGTGTACGCAGGCACCCGACCAGATAACGCGGCAGAGGTGATCGGGCTCATCAACACGGAAGTCGATCGGCTTGTTGCCGACGGCGTCACCGCCGATGAGCTCGACCGGGTCCGTGAGTCGATCAAGGGCCAGATGATCCTCGGTCTTGAGAGCACGAGAAGCAGAATGACCAGGCTCGGCAAGACCGAGATCACCGGCGCTGAGCTGCTCTCGCTTGACGAGATCATCGAGCGTCTTGACGCGGTCACGCTCGACGGCCTTGACACGCTCGCCGGGCGTATCTTCGGTGCCAGCCGTGCCCTCGCAGTGATCGCGCCTTTCGGCGAAGATGCGATTGCACACCTGATGTAGGGGAGGTACCAGGATGATCAGCGTCTTGGTCAGCGGCGCGGCCGGCAGAGTGGGGAGCGAGGTCGTACGGGCAGTGCTCGCGGAAGACGACCTCGAGCTTGTGTGTGCTGTGGACCCCGGGCGTGCAGGGGAGCCGGTCGGGGAGGGCACTGCGCTCACGTATCAAGCCGACCTTGCCACCGCCGTCGATCTGACGTCTCCACAAGTGATGGTCGACTTCACGCATCCATCTGTGGTCGCCTCCAACATCGCGATCGCCCTCGGCAAGGGCGTGAGCTGTGTGGTGGGGACCACGGGGCTAGCCCCGGACGAGCTTGAAGGTCTGGCCGCTGGAGCGACCGACGGGACGTGCCTGTTCGTCGCGCCGAACTTTGCCATCGGTGCCGTGCTCATGATGAGGTTTGCCGCCGAGGCCGCACGATTCATGCCCCACGTGGAGATCATCGAACTGCATCATGACCGCAAGGCCGACGCGCCCAGTGGTACCGCTCTGCGCACTGCAGCCCTGGTCGCTGACACGCGTTCGCGGGTACCGGCGACTCCGGGCCGTGAGACCGAGATCGCCGAGGGCGCCCGCGGTGCGCTCGTCGATCAGGTCACCATCCACTCGGTTCGTCTGCCAGGCCTGGTAGCGCACCAGGAGGTGCTGTTCGGCGGTCAGGGGCAGACGCTGTCGATCCGCCACGATTCGATCGATCGCACCAGCTTCATGCCGGGAGTAGTGCTCGCAATCCGCCGCGTCATTCACGAGACGGGACTCGTAATCGGGCTCGAGCGGTTCATGGAGGAGTAATCGTGACAAGGCGCCCGATCGTCGTCATGAAGTTCGGTGGCACATCGGTGGCCGATCAGCGCGGTCGCTCGGCGCTCGGTCGACGTGTGCTTGCAGCAGTTGAGCTTGGCAATGCCCCGGTTCTGGTCGTGTCGGCGATGGGCCGCAAGGGGGCACCGTATGCCACGGACACACTGCTTGGCCTGATAGATGGTTTGCCAGCGGATGCACGTGAGACGGATCTGCTGGCAAGCGCTGGGGAGTTGATCTCGGCCGCGGTGGTTGCTGCACACCTGCGGTCACAAGGCGTTGATGCGGTGTCGTTTTCCGGCGCGCAGGCCGGTGTCCAGACCGACGAGGACTTCGGCAATGCTCGCATTACAGGAATCGACCCGACGGCGCTCTTCGGCGCAGTCGACGAAGGTCGAGTGCCGGTCGTGGCGGGCTTCCAGGGAGTGGCACCCGACGGGTCCATCTCCACCCTCGGACGCGGAGGAAGCGACACGACCGCATGCGCTCTCGGCGTTGCGCTTGAGGCAACGGCAGTGGAGATCTACACGGATGTAGACGGTGTGATGTCAGCAGATCCGCGTACTTGTGAGATGGCCGGCACGCTTCGCGTTATCGGTGCCGAGGAGCTGTTCCAACTGGCACGACATGGCGGCAGGGTCGTTCACACCCCCGCCGCGGAGCTTGCGCTCGGAAGCGGGATCGACGTCCGCGTTCGCAGCACCTTCTCGGACCACCCTGGTACACAGGTGGTGGACATGCGGTCCTATACACCAGCCGGCGTCGCCACCGCGGTCACGCACACCGCAGACGTGGCGCGATTCACGGTTGCGCTTCCTGCGGAAGAGGGCACCAAGGAGCACATGACCCATCAGACCCGCGTGTACAGGACGATGGCGGACAGCGGCGTCTCACTGGACATGTTCACACCTGTCGGCCGCCGGCTGGTGTTCACCGTTCCGGAGTCCAACGTCGCGACCGCGTCCTCGGTGCTTGAGGCCCATGGACTGCAGTTCGTCGTACTGCACGACCTCGCCAAAGTCACCCTGGTGGGTGCCGGGATGCATGGTGTCCCCGGCGTGATGGCTGCCATGGCGGAGTATCTCGCCAACGCCGGCGTGAACGTGCTGCAGACTGCGGACAGCCACACGACCATCTCCGCGCTCGTGCAAGCGGATGATGCTCCAACCGCAGTTGCCTCCCTCCATCGTGGATTCGGCTTGGACGGCGCGTAGCTGCTGCCGCACGTGGATCTTCATGGGTCGCGGCACCGGCAACCCCTCGGCAACCTGCGTGCCGAAACACCCGTGTGGTGTGGCACAATGACTCGAATAGACACGTACACATTCAGGCGTCCGGATAACGCCTTGACCCTAGGGGGCGACCCACGATGACCGAGCCTCGTTTCGGGCGGCTGCTTACCGCCATGGTCACGCCGTTCACCGCGGAAGGTGAACTCGACCTGCCCCGTGCCAGAGAGCTTGCGCTCCGCCTGCTCGACCAGGGAAGCGAAGCACTCGTCGTCTGTGGCACTACAGGCGAGTCTCCCACGGTCTACTACGACGACAAGCTGCGCTTGTTCGAAGCCGTCCTGGAGGCTGTTGACGGATCGGCGCCCGTGATCGCAAACGCCGGAGACAACTGCACCGATGACTCTGTGGCGTTCGCCCAGAAGGTCGTCGCGCTCGGCGTGGACGGAGTGATGGCTGTCGTCCCGTACTACAACAAGCCGCCACAGGAGGGTCTGTACCGGCATTTCGGCGCCATCGCCAGCGCTGTCGATGTGCCCGTCATTCTGTACAACATCCCCGGGCGCTCGGTCGTGAACCTCGAAGCAGCCACCACACTGCGCCTTGCCTCCGACTTCGAGAACATCGTGGCCGTCAAGGAGGCATCGTCGAATCTCACGCAGATCGCCGCGATCATCGATGGTGCCCCGCTCGGCTTCGAAGTGCTGTCCGGCAACGACGAGGACACCCTGCCGATGATGGGCCTCGGTGCGACGGGCGTCATCTCGGTGGCTTCACATGTCGCTGGCCCGCTCCTTGCTGAGATGCTTGCGGCTCAGGCCACGGGGGACCACACGCGTGCTCTCAAGATCCACCTGGAGCTCATGCCGCTCTTCAAGGCGCTGTTCATGACCGCCAACCCGATCATGGTCAAGAAGGCGCTCGACCTGACCGGATTCGACGTAGGGGAGTGCCGCCTGCCCCTTATCCCCGCAACCGATGACCAGACTGTCGAGATGGCTCGCATCCTCGATCATCTGGGCCTGATGAAGGACTGAATCGCGGCCTCACGGGGCCGCGCTGCATTACACGAACGTCACACACACCCTTACTCGAACAGGAGCATCCACCAGAGCATATGACATCCTCCAAGAAGAACCGCCTACGGGTCATCCCGCTCGGGGGACTTGACGGTATCGGTAAGAACATGACCGTTCTGGAACTCGGGAACGACATGATCGTCATCGACGCCGGACTCATGTTCCCTGACGATGACCATCCGGGCATCGATCTGATCCTGCCCGACTACTCGTACATCGTCCAACGCAAAGACAAACTCCGTGGCATCATCATCACCCACGGACACGAAGACCACACCGGTGCTCTGCCGTACCTTCTCAAGGATATCGGCTCACCCGTGCCGGTCTTGGGCACGAAGCTGACCCTCGGCATCATCGCGGGCAAGCTCGAGGAACACCGGATCAAGAAGCCCAAGCTACGTGAGATCAAGCCCGGCGGACACGTCAATCTGGGTATGTTCGGTCTGGACTTCTTTGCGGTGAACCACTCGATACCCGACGGGGTCGCCGTGTACGTCCGCACTCCCGTGGGATCGGTGCTGCATACCGGGGACTTCAAACTCGACCAGACTCCGATAGATGGCAGGTTCACAGACTACGCGGGCTTCGCTCGTGCGGCAAAGCAGGGCGTCACTCTACTGCTGAGCGACTCGACTGGAGCGGAGAGTGCTGGTCACACACCATCAGAAGCCGAGGTGGGCGCGTCCCTGCGCTCGATCTTCGCCGCCGCCGAGCAACGCATCATCGTTGCGTCGTTTGCATCGCACGTGCACCGTGTCCAACAGGTCTGTGACGCTGCGGTCGCATGTGGTCGCAAGGTCGTGGTCACCGGCCGTTCGATGATCAACATCACCGGGATCGCGCGAGATCTCGGCTACCTCCACATCGCGGATGATGACATCATCGATGCCTATTCGATGAACAATCTTCCTGCCGACAAGGTCGTGGTCCTGTGCACCGGCAGTCAGGGCGAACCGCTTTCGGCGCTCGCCCGCATCGCCAACGGTGAGCACAAGACCGTGCAGATCGAATCCGGAGATACCGTGGTCATCTCGGCAACGCCGGTACCCGGAAACGAGAAGGCTGTCAGCCGCGTGATGAACCGGCTCTACAAGGCGGGGGCGAACGTGGTGCACAAGGGGGCCGCACGCGTCCATGTGTCCGGACACGCCTCAGCCGAGGAACTCAAGCTCATGTTGAACCTCGTCAAGCCCGAGTACATGATGCCGATCCATGGCGAGATGCGACACCTCCATGCGCATCGGGAGCTTGCCCATGCGGTCGGCATGCCCGAGGACAACGTGTTCATCCTCGACAATGGTGACTGCCTCGAGATTGACGAGGGCGGCGTCCGTCGTGGCCAACCAGTCTCGTCGGGTGTCGTGTATGTCGATGGTCTCGCAGTCGGTGATCTCGGTCAGGTCATACTTCGTGACCGACAACAACTGTCGAGCGATGGCATCGCGATGATCGTCGTGGCGATCGACTCCAAGACCGGCGCCCTTGCGGGTGAGCCCGAGCTCGTCACTCGCGGGCTCGTCCTCGGCTCCGACACCGAGGAGGCGATCAAGGGCGTCCGGACCCGAGTCGAGCGTGTTCTCAAGCGAACCGCCGCAGAAGGAGTCACCGACGAGGCTGTAGTCAAGAAGGCGCTCCATGATGCGGTCTCGCAGTATATGTGGGAGTCCGCCCGCCGCCGTCCGATGATCATCCCGATCGTTCTGGAGGTCTAGTGAGTCTCATCGAAGCTGTCGTCCTGGGTATCACCCAGGGGATCACGGAGTTCCTTCCCATCTCAAGTGATGGCCACCTGATCCTGGTGCCCTCGCTGTTCGGGTGGCAGCGGTTCGGCCTTGGGTTCGATGTCGTTCTCCACGCCGCTACTCTCGCAGCAACCGTCGCGTACTTCCGTCAGGATGTCGCCCGCCTCGCGCTCGGACTATTCTCCAGGGCCGAGGAGCGCGCCCGCGACCGCAGGCTCGCGTGGATCATCATTGCCGCAACCATCCCGAGCGCGCTCATCGCTCTCGCGCTCGAGCCTCTGGTTGAAGGCGTGGAGACACTGCCCATGACTTCTCAGGTGACCATCACCGGCGCGTTTCTCGTCGTGACAGCCATCCTGCTCACGATCGCCGAGGTGTTCGCCAGGCGCAACAGCCACACGGTTGCGACAGCCGAGGATATCCCGCTCAAGCAGGCGATTGCCATCGGGGTGGCACAGTCCTTCGCCGTAGCGCCCGGACTCTCGCGATCCGGCACCACGATCGCCGCGGGGGTGGGACTCGGCATCAAGCGCGAGGAAGCGGCGCGCTTCTCCTTCCTCTTATCCATCCCCATCATCTTCGCTGCCACGTCGAAGAAGGTCCTCCTCGACGTGATCATGGATGGCGAGGCACTGCCGGCCGCCGGACCTCTCATCGTCGGTCTCATCACCACCGCGCTGGTCGGGTACGCGGCTATCGCACTGCTGCTACCCTATGTGCGTAAGCACTCCCTTGCCGCCTTCGCCATCTACACGGCGATAGTCGGCACGGCGATACTTGTTTCGAGCATGCTCTTCTGAGACCCGCAAGGAGTACCGGATGCCGGGCGGAAACACCAAGAAACCACAACGGTCGAGCACCAAGAAGCCCGCATCGCGTACGGGCCGTACCGCCAATGCATCGCAGCCGGTCCTGGATGACGACAGCCGTCACGAGATAGTCGGGATCCTGCTCGGGGCAACGGCTGTGGCACTGGGTATCGCCGTATACACCACTACGTCGGGTGTTCTTCCCGCTGCTGTGGACTCCGTTCTGCGGGCGGGTTTCGGCCTTGGCGCATACGCGATCCCTGTCCTCGTGGTCCTCTGGGCGGTCACGTTCTTCCTGAGTGGCATCCGCATCGATGAGTTGCGCGTCGGGCTCGGACTCGGGCTCTTCCTTGTAGCCGTGCTCGGAATAGTGGCGATAGGCAACGAACCGGCTCTCCAGTGGGAGCGCGAGACGATCGTGTCCACAGGGGGCTACATCGGAGGCGCTGTGGCATGGGCGCTTCGGGGGCTGCTTGGTCCTGCGATCGCATACGTCATATCAGGTGCCCTCGCACTCGTCGGTCTCGTGATCGCCGGGCTCTCGATCACAGAGGTGTTCGACCGTGTCAGGGCCTTCTTTGCACGCCCCGAGCAGCAGCCCGAGCCGGCACTCCCTACGGGTCGCCGGCGCGCAGCCAAGACCATGCCCCTCGAGGACTTCGGCGATCCAGCAAAGCTACGGGTGGCTCAGGCAACCGATACACCCGTATCGCAGCGGGCGAAGCGCGGTGGCAAGACGCCTGACCCGCAGGCTTCACGCCCCACGCTGCCCGGACCGGCATCTGTCGCGCCGCGCGCACTTGAGGGCTACGAGCTGCCCGCGCTGGGGGCACTGAAGAGCACCCCCGATACCGCGGCCTCACACCGCGCCTCAGACAAGGAGCTCCGTGCGACTGCGGGCAGGATCGAGCAGACCTTCGCCACGTTCGATATCCCTGCCCGCGTGGTCAATTGGATACCCGGCCCCACGGTCACCATGTTCGAGCTTGAGATCGCCAAGGGCATCAAGGTCAACCGTGTGACGGCCCTCTCGGACGATCTTGCGCTTGCCCTTGCAGCACCAACGATCCGCATACTCGCACCGATCCCGGGCAAGAGCTACGTGGGTATCGAAGTGCCCAATGCCGGACGCGCCACCGTCACCCTGGGGGACGTTCTCCATACCGGCCTGGTGGCCGATCCACGACCCCTCATGCTGGCTATCGGCAAGGACGTCGCGGGAGAGCGCGTGGCCGCCGACCTGGCATCGATGCCGCACCTGCTCATCGCGGGTTCCACCGGCACGGGCAAGTCCGTATGCATCAACTCGCTCATCATGTCCATCCTCATGAGGGCGACCCCTGCCGAAGTGAGACTCATCCTCATCGACCCCAAACGCATCGAGCTCAACCTCTACAACGGCGTGCCCCATCTCTACGTCCCCGTGGTCACCGAGGCGAAGGAGGCCGCATCGGCCCTCCATTGGGCAGTAGGGGAGATGGAGAATCGTCTCAAGAAGCTGCAGAAGGCCGGAGCCCGCAACATAGCGCAGTACAACGCCGCCATACGGGATGGTAAGGGTGCCGAGGATGCCGCCGAGCTGCCGTATCTCGTGATCGTCATCGACGAGCTGGCCGACCTCATGATGGTGGCAGCCAAAGAGGTCGAGGACGCGATATCTCGCATCGCCCAGCTTGCACGGGCCGCGGGGATACACCTCATCGTTGCCACACAGCGGCCATCCACCGACATCATCACAGGTCTCATCAAGGCCAACATCACTAACCGCATAGCGTTCGCTGTGTCGTCCGGTATCGATAGCCGGGTCATCCTGGACCAGCCCGGCGCGGAGAAGCTCATCGGCCTCGGCGATATGCTCTTCTCCACTCCGGCCTGGCCCAAGCCCCACCGCATACAGGGTGCCTATGTGTCCGAGGATGAGATCAACGAAGTGGTCGCGCACGTGAAGGCCCAGGCCGAACCTGACTACCACGAGGAGATTCTCCACCTTAAGGTGACCGGATCATCTGGCGCGCTGGAGAGTGACGACGATGACGATCCGCTTATCTGGGATGCCGCCGATATCGTCGTCACCAGCGGCATGGGATCGACATCCTTGCTGCAGCGCCGCCTCAAGGTCGGGTATGCTCGTGCAGGACGAATCATGGACATGCTCGAGGCAAAGGGCGTCGTTGGCCAGCCGGACGGGAGCCGCCCGCGCGAAGTGCTCGTCGACGTCGGTGAACTCGAGGCCCTGAAGCACTTCGAGCGCGAGGAGCTCGCCGATGACAGCTAGTCCAGAGAGGGCCTGCCATGCCGGTCGGTAAGAAGCTCGCCGCCGAGCGGCGGGCACAGTCCAAGACGCTCTCCGAAATCGTCGCCAGAACGAAGATCATGGGGCGCATCCTTGAGTCCCTGGAACACGAGCGTTGGGACGAGCTGCCGGCTCCGCCGTACGTCAAGGGATACATACAGAACTACGCCGAGATCCTCGGACTCGACCCCAGGCCGCTCATCGAGGAGTACCAGAAGGACGTTGCGGCAGCTGGACCATCTGAGTCACGCCACCCCCTCCGGCACCTGCCTGAAGGGCAGATCGTCCCGCATCGGCACGAACTCCACGCCATCCCGCCCAGGGCTATCCTCATTGTGGTTGGCGCCTTTCTGGCGGTCATCCTCGCGCTGTGGGGTATCTCGGCGCTCGTCGGTCGCGACGACACTCCGCCTCCACTTGCGCCGGAAACGACAACGACGCCCGCTGCACCGAGTGGCTTCTCCTCGGACACAACCCCCTCTGCTTCAGTAGGGACGACAGCCACGGACGTGCCGGAGGGAGCGTTCGCGCTCGCCGTGAACGTCACTCCGGGTGACTCGTCGTGGGTACGCGTTATGGTCGACGGCCTGGTCGCATACGAAGGCACGCTTCCGGGTGGCGAAACCAAGTCCTGGGTAGTCACCACGTCAGCCGTGATTCGCGCTGGCAAGCCGACCGCTGTCACCGTGACCCGCGATGGTTCACGAGTGGAGTTCCCACCGTCGGGTCAAGGCATCGCAGAAATGACGCTGAGCGCCACGGACGAGTAGGCGCGGAAGGAGTACGTTCCCATGGCAAAAGACCAGAGCTTTGATGTCGTCTCCCAGGTAGACCTCCAGGAGATCGACAACGCGGTCCAGCAGGCGATCAAGGAGATCTCCCAGCGCTATGACCTGAAGGACACGGGCTCCACGGTGACCTTCGACCGGGGCGCAGGCACCTTGAGCATCTCGGCCCCCAGCGATTTCGTCCTAGGACAAGTCAGGGACATCCTCGCCTCTAAGCTCGTACGTCGCTCTATCGACCTCAAGGCGGTCGGATGGGGCAAGCCAGAGGTCGGCTCCGGGGGCTCGTCACGCGTGGTCGGCAGTATCGTCAACGGCATCGAAGCCGACATCGCACGACGCATCAACAAGGAAGTCCGCGACGAGAAGTACAAGGTCAAGGTTCAGATCGAGGGTGACAAGGTCCGTGTCTTCTCACCCAGCCGCGATGAACTCCAGGCGGTTATCGGATTCCTGAAGGAACGCGACTACGGCATCCCGCTCCAGTTCGTGAACTACCGGTAGGTCTAGGTGACCCAGCGACCTTCCATAGCGTTTGTGACCCTCGGGTGTCCCAAGAACGAGGTCGATTCTGATCGCATGGCGGCAGACGTGGCTGCCTCCGCATATCGTCTCGTAGAGGATCCCGCAGACGCCGACCTCGTGGTCCTCAACACGTGTGCGTTCATCCAACCGGCCACGGAAGAGGCGATCGACGAGTTCTTCAGCCTGCACACCGCATGGCG
>CAZOSR010000024.1:0-15145 GCA_964582445.1 uncultured Coriobacteriaceae bacterium
GTATCTCGGCATCTCGAGCATGACGATCAACAGCCAGGTGGCCGAGTGGTACGAGCTGCCGGTGGAGGCAGGCGCGCTCATCGACGTGGTGTCTCCCAGCTCGCCGGCGGCAGCTGCGGGTATCGAAGCGGGCGATATCGTGACCAGCATCGGCGGCACACCGGTGACGAGCGTGGAGGACGTCTTCCTGGCGATCCGCTCGCATCAGGTGGGTGACCGCGTGGACGTTGAGATCGTGCGCGGCGATGAGCGGCTTACGCTTGAGGCCACGCTCGGCTCGGACGGAGTGCGGTGATCCAACTCGATCTCGTGTGCGTGGGCCGGTTGAAGGAGCGCCACTGGCGCGATGCCGCCGCCGAGTACCTTAAGCGTCTCGGGCCGTATGCCAAGGTTACCGTGACCGAGGTCCCCGATCGTGACGTCAGCGCCGACGAGCCCCGCGCGCTCGCCACTGAGGCGGCCGACGTACTCCGGGCGATTCCAGCGAGCGCGTACGTGGTGGTGCTTGCGGTGGAGGCGCCTGCCAGAACGTCTGAGAGTCTGGCATCCTGGCTCGACTCCCTGGCCCTCGGTGGACGGAGCCGCATCGCGCTCGTCATCGGCGGGGCGGCGGGCCTGCACCCGGATGTGATCTCCCGCGCGGACGAACGGCTCTCGCTCGGGCCGCTGACACTGCCGCATCAGCTTGCGCGCGTGGTGCTGCTCGAGCAACTCTACCGGGCGTTCCGTATCAGCCGCGGCGAACCGTATCACAGGTGACGCGATGGGGCCGACGGTACACCTTGTGCTCACCAGGACGTGGGCGAAGGAGTGCGGATTCACCGGCGAGGAGGCCGAGATCATCGCCCAGTCGGATCTGGCCTTCGACGCACGGTTCCCGGCCCGGGGATCGCTCGGCAATCTCACACGCCACTTCGCGCCAGGGGCGTGGGTGTGGTCGCGTTCGTACTTCCGTCGCGCGATCGGGACCCGCGATCTGGTGATGCTCGGCTACGCGCTGCACTGCGCGCAGGATGCGATTGCGCACGGGACGCTCGGTGAGAACCACCTGCTGGCTGATGTTGGTCTGCGCAGGGAGCCCGACTCCTGGGACATGGCGCCGCCGGGCATCAAGCGGCGCATCGAGCACGTATCGCGCGAGCGGCTGCTGCGGTACCGTCGGCTGGCCGGTTGACGCCGACGGTCTCCATCATCCGCGGCTGACGGACCGTGCACGGTAGCGTGTCCGGGCGGATCGATCGCCGAGGCGCGTGCCCGTGGTGACCGCTGGGTCAATCGCCCGGCCGGTATGTCGATCGTGCGTGTCAATCCGTGCACTCCAGATGCCGATACTACATAATATGGTGCATCGGGCTACCGGGGGAACTCGCGGTCACGCAGTGACCGGAGGTGGAGGGAGAAGCATGAGGAGATCACGCACGGCCTGTGTGCTCGTTGCGCTAGCGATGCTGTTGGTGGGATTCCAGGCGATGCCTGCCTCGGCCCTGGACACGCGTACGATCACGGTGACTGACGGGTACGGTGACCCGATCGAGGGGGCCACCGTCACAGCGACCGACTTCATGGCGGGCTCGTTCACCGGGGTCACCGGTGTTGCTGGAACCGTTGAGGTGCCCACGGGGTACACGGTGACGGAAGTCTCGAAGACCGGATTCCCGACCCAGCAGTGGCCCCAGAGCGATTCGATCGTGCTGCTGGCAGAGTGCACGATCACCGGACGCGTGGTGGATGCTGGCGGGCAACCGCTTGGCGGGGCTGAGATCAGTACCTCCTACGATTATGCGGACACGTATCCCAGCTACACATCCACCACTGCGGCCGACGGTACCTTCACGCTCGACGCTGGCGCTGGACCGGTGCGGATCTGGGTCAGCTCGCCGGGCGAGGATCTGGAGAACGGATACTTCGATCAACCGAGCGGGACCGTTGGCGGGGTCGGCACAACGCTGCGCCCGGCCGCAGGCTCAACGACTGCCCTGGGCAACATGCGTGTGGGCGGTACCGCGTATCTCACCGGAAGGGTCTTCGCAGAAGACGGCGTCATCGAATGGGAGGTCCCCGGCGCAATAGGCGTGATCGCATACGCGTATGACTCGGGTGCTGGCGAGTGGCTGCCGTGCATGTACTGGATGCAGCACAACGGGGCATCCATCGGTGACTCGTTTGCAGGACTCCGGAGCATCGGAGCCGGCACGTATCGCTTCGCATATACCGCGTACATGTGGGCACCGGGTGCTGATGAACCGGTCCAGACAGAGGTGTTCGCAACGACCGCTGGGCCCAGTGTTGCCACGGTGGATGCCGCATCGAGCTTCACGGTGACCGAAGGACAGACGCTGGGGTTGAACTTCACCGCGCCGGCTGGCGCGCCCGCGGTCGTCGCTGACACTCCGGTCGCCGGTGACGATCGCATCGGAACCGCCATCAAGGCGTCGCGGATCGCGTACCCGGATGGTCTTGATCCGTACTCGAGCACTCAGAGCGTCGTGATCGCCACCGCGTTCAACTGGCCCGATGCTCTGGGCGGTTCGACGCTCGCCGGTTTCTGTGGCGGCCCGCTCCTGCTCGTAGGAACGAATGCTGTGCCCGAGACCGTCATGGCGGAGATCACCCGGCTCGGGGCCACGAGTGCGTACATCGTGGGCGGCATCGGTGCCGTGGGGCCCGACGTGGAATCCGCGCTGAAGGCCGAGTTGGGCGATGCGAACGTCGTTCGGGTCTCCGGCAACGATCGATACGCGACCGCAAACGCCATCGCAGCGAAGATCGTCGAGCTCACCGATGACCCGGAGTGGATGCAACCACGGGGACAGCTCTGGGACGAAGAGACATCCACCTTGGGCACGATCGCCTTCGTCGCCACAGGTGGCAACTTCCCGGACGCGTTGGCGGCGTCACCGATCGCAGCGGGGCAGCTCGTTCCGATCTTCCTCGCCGGACCCGGCGGGCTCAGTGCAGCGACCCTTGCCGCCATGGATGACTACGGTGTCACCGACGTCGCGATACTCGGCGGGGAGGGCGTGGTCCCGGCCAGTGTCGAGAGTGTCCTGAATGCCAAGTACACGGATAGTCGCGTGACGCGCATCGGTGGAGCCAATCGCTATGACACGGCGGTGAGGATCGCCGAGTGGGCAACTGCGGGCGCGGGCTTCAGCTACCCGCCGACATGGTCGGGTGTGGCCATCGCCACGGGGGCCAATTTCCCGGATGCGCTCGCAGGCGGCGTGCTTCAGGGCGTTCGCGGGTCGGTCATGTTGCTGACTACCCCGACCACGCTGGATCCCTATACCAGGGCCGCGCTGGTGAAACACAGGTACGAGATTCCGGAGGTGGCGTTCCTCGGTGGTACTGGCGCCGTTAGCGTCGCAGTCCGGGATGCAGTGCTTGACGCGGTGAAGTAGCGCGCGCTTGCCGACGGACCGTCATGGGAGGGTGGGGTGATCCTCGCCCTCCCGTGGCGTGTTCAAGGCGTATCGCTAGACGATCTCGGTCACAACGACCGGCACGCCATGCTGCGCAGCGAGCTCATCGGCGAGCGCCTTGGCCTCCTCGCGGGTACCGAACATCCCGGAGGGCTTGGTCGATTCGTCTTCGAATCCCAATGCGACCCACCAGAGTTCCCTGCCGCCCGCATTCCCGATGCGGTCGCACCTGATGTGATCGATCCGCTTGCCGGAGGCCGAGACCTCGGGGCTGTCGAGGAGTCCCATGTGTGTTCTCCTTTGCCGGTTGAAGACGCTGCCCGCGCAGCGGCTATCGTGCGAGTATACGACCCCGACACACTCCGCGTCAGCCGCGCAGGCCTGGTCCTGTCATTGCCGCTCCGTATCCGCGGGGGTATCCTGATTCCCCGATGCCCGCCGATCCAGGAGTCGAAGCCGTGCGCGAAACACTCATCGCCGTGATCACCGAGACCATCGATGCGTTTGTGGCAAGCGGCGATCTGCCTCTTGCAGCGTCACCGGAGGTGCACGTGGAGCGTCCGCGCGACCCGTCGCACGGCGACTGGTCCACGAATGTGGCGCTCGTCTCAGCCAAGGCCGCCGGAATGGCTCCCCGCGATATCGCCGTTCTGATCGTTGCCGGGCTGCGGCAGCGTCTCGCAGGCGTGGCCGAGGCGGTTGAGATAGCCGATCCGGGCTTCATCAACATCCGTCTGGCCCGGGATGTGGTCGCCGACGTGGTGACACGCATCCGTGAGGACGGGGCGTTCGGGGCCGGGGAGGCAACGGGTCGGCGAGTGCAGGTGGAGTTCGTCTCGGCCAACCCCGTGGGCCCCATGCACGTGGGCCACGGCCGGTGGGCTGCGCTTGGCGATAGCATCGCCCGGATCCTGGCGTTCGCGGGCAACGAGGTGCAGCGCGAGTTCTACGTGAACGACGCGGGCGTGCAAATGGACATCTTCGCCGCCAGCGTTTCTGCGCGGTACCTGGAGATCTGCGGCAGGGATGCGGAGTTTCCGGAGAACGGCTACCGGGGCGCGTACATCGCCGACATCGCGCGCGAGATCTTCGACGCGGAAGGCGACCGCTGGGCTGATGCAGGTGCCGATGAGCGCGAGGCCCATTTCAAAGAGCAGGCCTACACCGCCGTGTTGGATCATCTCAAGCGCGTCCTCCACGGCATGGGCGTGGACTTCGATGTGTGGTTCTCAGAGCGGACGCTGCACGCGCCCGGTGAGACGGGAGCAAGCGCCATCGAGCGGGGTATCGCGCGCCTCCGCGAGGGCGGCTACATCTACGAGCAGGACAGCGCGCTCTGGTTCCGTTCTACGGATTTCGGCGATGACAAGGATCGCGTGCTGAAGAAGGCCGACGGTACGTACACGTACTTCGCGGCCGACATCGCGTATCACGCCGACAAGTACGACAGGGACTTCGATCTCGTGATCGATATCTGGGGTGCCGACCACCATGGCTACGTGAAGCGCATGGAGGCAGCCGTGGCGGCGCTTGGACACCCCGGCAAGCTCGAGGTCATCATCGGACAACTCGTCAACCTCTTCCGCAACGGTGAGGTTGTGCGCATGAGCAAGCGCACCGGCGAGATGGTCACCTTCGAGGATCTGCTCGACGAGGTTGGCACGGACGCCGCGCGCTACTTCTTCCTGCGCCGCTCGACCGACCAGCCCGTAGACTTCGATATCGCACTGGCCAAGGAGCGCTCGGCGGACAACCCGGTCTACTACGTGCAGTACGCTCACGCCCGCATCTGCAGCATCCTGCGGAAGGCATCCGGAGCCGATACAGCCGACGAGACTGTGGACGTAGCGGCTGTCGCCTCGGGTATCACCACGGATTCGGCCGCGCTTGCGCTTCTCGGTTCGGAGCCCGGGACTCCCGAGGGGGAGGCCGAACTCGGACTGCTTCGCAAGCTGGCCGAGTTCCCCGAGGTCGTAGCGCTTGCGGCGCGACAGCGCGCACCGCACAAGCTCACCACGTACGCCGAGGACCTGGCGGCATCCTTCCACCAGTTCTATACGCACTGTCAGGTCGTGGTGGACGATCAGGCGCTCCGCAGCGCCCGTCTCGCCCTGTCCGATGCGTCGCGCATCGTGCTCGCTCGCGCGCTCGGTCTGCTCGGCGTAAGCGCGCCACAGCGTATGTAGAGCAGTGGGGCGTTTCGCTCCGGGTCTTACGCCTGTGTTTGAGATGTCATACGATTGTGCATACTATGCGTATGCAGCATTCACGGGCGGGGGTATGACATGGTGACGCGGGTGACGGTAACGCTGCCAGACGACGTTCTCTGGGAGTTGGACGGGGTCGCGCGCGCTGAGGGGGTCACGCGCAGCGACGTGGTCCGGGAGGCGGCGGTGACCTACCTGACCACGCGGGGAGAATCACAAGAGGCCCGCCTGCGGCTCCACGCGGTCACCGATGGGATCGCCTGGCTCACGGAGGTCGCCGACAGGCACGCTGGTGATGGCGAATCGAGCCTTGCTGTTCTCCGTGATCTCCGGGGCGACCGCTGTGGGGCTACACCTTGCCCGGGACCCGAGGCGGACAAGTGAACATGATCGTCCTGGACGCATCCGTGGGCGTGAAGTGGTTCAGATCCGAGCCGGGCTCCGAGGATGCACGCGAGCTTCTGCGACGGCACGGCTCGGGTGAGGTCGTGATCACGGTGCCATCGCTGTTCGTTTACGAGTTCGCGGGAGTGGCCACCAGGCTGCTTGATCGCGGGGAGAGAGACGAGCTGTGGCGCCGTTTCCTTAGCTGGAGAATCGTGGTGCGCGAGGTGGGGGACGGCCTGATGAGGGACTCCATGCGCATCGCTGATCGGCTCGGCTGCTCTCTTTACGACGCCGTGGCGCCAGCACTAGCGGAGTCTCTTGATGCTCGGCTGGTCTCGGCGGACCGCAGGGCACATGCACTGTGGCCTGGTGTGACGCTGCTGGGGTGATCGCGTCGTTTCGCTCCGCGCCGCAGTCGTGTATCCTCACTGGCTACACGATGACGCAGCTTCACCCGGGGAGGAACACCACCATGGCCAGGCCCTCGACCCCGCGCCCGCCGGCGCAGCCCGATCAGCGCACCGGGCACGACTTGCTGCCCGTGCTGCCGATGACCGCAGAGATCACGGGCGGTCACCTGTGGATCGGCGGCGTGGATACCGTCGATCTTGCCCGCGAGGCAGGTACCGCCATCTACGTGATGGATGAGAAGACCATCCGTCATCAACTCTCCGAGTACGTGAAGTGGACGCGGTATCACTGGAAAGACGTCGACGTCGTCTACGCCGGCAAGGCCTTTCTCTCGCTCGGCATGGTGAAGCTGGTTGAGGAGGAGGACTGCTGCCTGCTGTGCGCCTCTGGCGGTGAGCTCGCTTACGCGGTGCGCGCGGGGTTCCCGATGGAGCGCGTGCAGATGCACGGCAACAACAAGACGCCGACTGAGCTCGCCGAGTGCCTCGACGCGGGTATCGGGCGCGTTGTGGTGGACAACTTCGAGGAGATGGAGCGTCTCTCGGCGCTTGCCGCGGAGCGTGGCGTGTCACAGAGAGTGCTCGTTCGCGTCACCCCTGGCGTGGAAGCCGACACGCACGACTTCATCATGACCGGTGCCGAGGACTCCAAGTTCGGCTTCGGCCTCAATCAGGGTCTGGCCATGCAGGCCGTGAAGCGCGCGATCGAGCTTCCGGGTCTTGAGTTCGACGGGCTGCATATGCACATCGGCAGCCAGATCTTCGCATTGCACAGTTACGCCAAGGCCATCGAGGTGATGGTGGCGTTCATGCGCCAGATCGGGGCCGAGACCGGACACGCCGTGCGCATGCTGGATGTGGGCGGCGGCCTTGGCGTGGCGTACGGCGCGCCGGACGAGCCCTCCACGGTGAAGGACTTCGGCAAGGTCGTCGTCGACGGCATCAAGGAGGAGTGCGAGCGTCACGGCATCACCGTCCCGCGGATGGCCGTGGAGCCCGGGCGTTCGATCGTGGCGCGCGCGGGTGTGACGCTCTACACCGTCGGCTCGGTCAAGGAGATCCCGGGTATCCGCACGTACGTGGCAGTCGACGGTGGCATGTCCGACAACATCCGGACCTCGCTCTACGATGCCCACTACGAAGCGCTCATCGCCAACAAGGCGGATCAGCCTCGGGAGATGGTGGGTACCATTGCAGGAAAGCACTGCGAAAGCGGTGACATCGTCGTGCGCGATGCGCCATTGCAGTGCCCCGAGCCGGGTGACGTTGTCTGTGTTGCCGCTACCGGCGCGTACTGCCAGTCGATGAGCAGCAACTACAACAAGCAGGTACGCCCCGGTGTGGTGTTCGTGAGCGATGGGCAGTGGCGATGGGCCGTGCGCCGGGAGACATACGACGATCTGATGCGCGCCGATCTCGGGTGAGCAGGGCCCTGAGGGGCACCGGCTTTGCTTGTGGATGCGTATGAAACATGCGGTCCGTTACCTCTGCCTTGCCGTGGGCAGCACGGCGCTCGTGCTCGGCGTCATCGGCATCTTCTTGCCGATGTGGCCGACGACGCCGTTCCTCCTGCTGGCGGCCGCGTGCTTCATAAGGAGCTCCGAGAGGTTGTATCGCTGGCTTCTCGAACACGAGCGTCTGGGTTGTTACGTGCGCGACTACATGTCGGGCCGCGGGATACCGCGCAGGGCCAAGGTGGTAGCGCTCGTCACGATGTGGGTCACGTCACAGGTATCGTGGATGGTCATCATGGCGCACATGGGCGTCAGGGCATGGACCGTGGGTTACGCAGTCCTGCTCTTCGTCGTTGCCATCGCCGTGCACTACTACATCGGCTTCCGGATACCCACCCGCGAAGCATGCTCTGAAGGGCTGACGGAGTCCGACGGCTAGCGAGGCCACCGGACCCCGGCCGTGAAGGGTCGCCATCGGTGGGCGCCACTCGGCTACAATGGCCGCATACTCGATCGATGCGGAGGGCCCATGCGCACCATCAACGTCGGCCTGATAGGCCTGGGGACCGTCGGTAGCGGCGTCGTGGAGATACTCACCCGGCACGGGGAGCAGTTCCGCTCGCGCGCCGGTGTGGACCTCGTGCTGGTCAAGTGCGCGGACCGCTCAAGCGAGCGCGCCGAGGCGCTGGGTATCGAGCCGGAGCGGTTCACCACCGAGATCGCCGAGGTCATCGACGATCCCGCCATCGATATCGTGGTCGAGCTCATCGGCGGCACAGGCGTGGCCCGTGAGGTCGTGCTCGGTGCGCTGAGGGCGGGCAAGAGCGTTGTCACGGCCAACAAGGCGCTCATGGCCACTCACGGTCGCGAGGTGATGGACGAGGCAGCCGCGCACGGGGTAGACATCCTGTTCGAGGCGAGCGTGGGTGGCGGCATCCCCATCATCAATCCGCTGAAGCACAGCCTTGTGAGCAATGAGATCCAGGCGGTCTATGGCATCGTCAATGGAACCACCAACTTCATGCTGACGCGCATGGCGGAAGACGGGCTCGACTACGACACCGCCCTTGCCGAGGCGCAGGCCCGCGGATTCGCCGAGGCGGACCCCACGGCGGACGTTGACGGCCTTGATGCGGCGGCCAAGATCGCCATCCTCGCCTCGATCGCGTTCAACTCACGCGTTACCTTCGCGGATGTACCCGCCGAGGGCATCCGCGCTATCACGCCGAGCGACATCGCGTATGCGCGCGAGACCGGCTACGAGATCAAGCTCGTGGCGATCGGCAAGCGCACTCCGGCCGGGATCGATGTGCGTGTTCAGCCGACGATGATCCGCGCGAGTCATCCGCTGGCAACGGTCAACGGTGTCTACAACGCTATCTACGTGGTGGGCGACGCAGTTGGTGAGACGATGTTCTTCGGGGAGGGCGCGGGTTCGCTTCCGGCCGCTTCGGCGGTCGTGGGCGACGTCATCGAGGCGGCACGGCACATCCAGCGCGAGTGCAGGGGCCTGGTGGGCTGCACGTGCAGCGAAAGCCTCCCTGTGGTCGACATCGCGGACCTTCAGACGTCGTACTACGTGCGACTTCATGCCGCAGATGAGCCGGGCGTGCTTGCATCCATTGCGGGCGTGTTCGCCGAGCATGGCGTCTCGCTGGCATCGGTCATCCAACGTCAGACGAGCGATGAGGGTGCTGAGATCGTCTGGATCACGCATCGCGCCGCCGAGCGTGACATGCGGGCAGCACTCGAGAAGATAGGGGCGCTCGACGCGGTCCGCGGCATCGGGGCGCTTCTGCGGGTAGAAGAGCTGTAGCCAGTGGGCGCGCGGGTGATCGTCCCTGCATCGTCGGCCAATCTCGGTCCGGGGTACGACGCGTTCGGCCTCGCGCTCGGCATCCACAATGAACTCGAGGGGACGCTCGCCAGAGATTGGCGGGTCGAAGTCGGCGGCGAGGGCGCCGGGCGGTTGAGCGACCGCGAGGACAACGCGGTGCTGCGTGCGATGGCGCGACTGTTCGATGAAGCAGGGGAGCCCGGGCTTCGAGCCGACGTTGCCTGTCACAACGGCATCCCCGTCGGGAGGGGCCTCGGTTCATCAGCGGCAGCGGTGGTCGGCGGCCTCGTCTTGGCCGATGCCCTGATCGGCGCTGGTTTCGATCGGCAGCGCCTGCTCGAGCTTGCCACCGAGATCGAGGGCCATCCCGACAACGCCGGTGCGGCGCTTCATGGCGGGTTCGTCATCGCGTCTGCCGATGTTGCGGGGCTGCGGTGTACACATGTGGACCCCGCGGGCGGGCTTGCGGTGATCGTCGTGGTGGGCGAGGGCGAACTGCTCACCGGCAACGCAAGGGAGTCCCTGCCCGCAACGGTCCCGCATCGCGATGCGGCGGCCAACGCTGCTGCCGCTGCGCTTCTCGCGTACGGCATCGCCACCGGCTCGGCGCCCCACATCGCCGCAGGCATGCACGACTCCATTCACGAGCGATACCGCGCACACCTCGTCCCGGACATGGCTCAGGTGAGCGAACTCCTGGAAACGATCGGCGCGGGTCCGGCCGTGCTGTCAGGCTCGGGTCCGAGCATGCTCAGCCTCGTTGCCGGTGCCAATGACGAGAGCGCGCTTGAGCGCGCCCGGCATCTGGCGGAAGTCGCGCGCACGGCCCTTGGCGAGGTGGGCCGCGGCCGCGTGCTTGCTCTTCCGATAGACCGGATGGGTGCGCGGCTCGTCTGATACGAGTGGTGGACCCCTGCGTGATGCTCATCGGTCGCGTTAGGGAATGAACAGAGCATCCCTTGGAATCCGCAGCACTTCTGCGGTCCGCATCCCCCGAAGCCGGAGCAGCCATGAACGAGAGCAGACCGGTCGTCATCGCCCAGATCTCCGACCTGCACTGCGGGTCCCAGTACCACATCCCCAGCCTGGCGACGCGTGTGGTGGACGAGATCAATGAGCTCAAACCGGACGCGCTCGTGGTGACCGGCGATCTCACGGACATGGGGTTCAGGCAGGAGTTCCAGGTTGCCCACAGGCTGATCTCGCGGATGGAGGTCGAGCACGTCATGGTGCTCCCCGGCAACCATGATGCCCGCAACGTGGGCGATCTCCACTTCGAGGACCTGTTCGGTTCGCGCTCAACCGAGCTGCGTTTCGGTGGCGTGCGAATCATCGGGTTGGACTCTTCCGAGCCCGACCTCGACGCGGGGCGGGTGGGTCGCACGCGCTACCGTTGGATCGAGGAACGGTTCTCGGATCCGGACGAGTTCAAGATCGTCGCGTTGCACCACCACCTGCTGCCGGTCCCGGGGACCGGACGCGAGCGCAACATCGTCTACGATGCGGGTGACCTGCTCCGCGTCCTCAGCGGCAATGGGTGTGATGTGGTGCTGTGTGGTCACAAGCACGTTCCGCACGTGTGGCGTCTGGAGGACATGATCGTCGTCAACGCAGGCACCGCGTGCTCGCACCGCCTGCGCGGCATGACACGGGCCAGCTACAACATCATCGAGGTGAGCGAGCAGCGCGTAAGGGTTATCCTCAAGCACCCGTTCGCGGAGCCGGAAGTAGTCGCTGACTTCGAGCGCGACCTCAGGCGAGAGTGCCTGTGGAAGCCAAGCGACGCTGCGGGGCACGCCACGAATGCCGGCCCTGACGTTTCGCAAGAATCGCGGGAGCGCCGATGAGCAGGGTCGTCGCGCTCATCGACGGCGAGCACTATCCGCCGGTCGTACGGTTCGCGCTCGAGGAGTTGCGCCGCACGCACGATGTGGTGGCCGCAGCGTTCATCGGCGGGACCGAGAAGGTCGATGCGGAGGCGGATGGCGACGCCTACGGCCTCCCGGTCGTTCGCAGCGCGGACCCTCGCAGCGCGGTCACGGAGGCCATCCAGCGGTTCGGGCCTGATGCGCTCGTCGATCTGTCCGATGAGCCGGTCGTGTCAGCGGCGGACCGGCTTGCGCTCGCCAGTCTGGCGCTCGCACGCGGCGTAGGGTACCGGGGAGCCGACTTCTCCTTCACGCCACCGGCCGCGCTGGTCAGAACACAAACGCCCACGCTCGCGATCATCGGCACCGGGAAGCGGGTTGGAAAGACCGCGGTCTCGGCATACGTGGCACGCAAGCTCGATGCCGACGGCCGCAAGGTCGTCGTGCTCGCCATGGGCCGGGGTGGTCCTGCCGAGCCGGAGCTGATACGCGGTGACCAGGTGGCGCTCACCACCGACGACCTGCTTGCGCTTGCGGCACAAGGAGCGCATGCCGCCTCCGACAACTACGAGGATGCGGTGATGAGCCGGGTCCCGACGGTCGGGTGCCGACGGTGCGGGGGCGGGCTCGCAGGCGAGACGTTCTTCAGCAACGTGCCCGAGGGCGCGCGGTTGGCGGACACCCTGGGGCGCGACCTGATCATGCTGGAGGGATCGGGCTCGGCGATCCCGCCGGTGACCGCTGATGCCTCGCTGCTCGTGGTGGGCGCTCGGCAGGGCGTGCCCTACGTTCGCGACTACTTCGGCCCGTACCGGCTCGCCCGGGCCGACGGCGTCATCATCGCAGGCGCGGAGGAGCCGCTGGTGGAGCCGGACGCGCTGCACGCACTCGTGGCTGCGATCCGGGCTCAGCGCGAGGACGTGCCCCTCGCACTCACCACGTTCAGGCCAAAGCCGCTGGGCGACATCGCCGGCGCGCGCGTCTTCTTCGCAACGACGGCTCCGCCGGTCCTGCTTGAGACGCTCCGCACACATCTCGAGCAGACCTACGGGTGCCAGGTGGTCGCCGCGAGTACCGCCCTCTCCAACCGCACGGAACTCCGTTCTCATCTGCATACGCATACGGGATCGTTCGACCTGCTGGTGACCGAGCTCAAGGCGGCCGCGATCGACGTGGTAGCTGCCGCCGGCGCCGAATCCGGTGTGCCCACCGTGCTGTGTGACAACGAACCGGTCACGCTTGGAGGCGACGGTCTCGACGCGATGATCGACCGCACCTACCGGCTGGCGCAGGAGCGCCGTGGACCCAGGAGTCGCTGATGCCCACGAATCCCCCGATCATCATCAAGGACCAGAAGCACGGGCTGCCGATGAGCAAGGGCTTGCTCGCACAGTCGTTCACCGCGACCGGCCTCGGCCCGTCCCATGCCTACGCGGCAGCGCAGCGCATCCAGGACGAGTTGCGGGCCGCTGGCCGCTTCGAGTTGACCCTCGATGAGTTGCAGAACGAGGCGGCGCGGGTGCTGCGGGAAGACGCTGGTGAGTCGGTTGCGCTGCGCTACATACGCCTGAACGAGATCTCAGGTCGTGATCGGCCGCTGATCGTCCTGGTGGGCGGCACCACCGGTGTGGGCAAGTCCACGATCGCCACCGAGGTGGCGCACCGGCTCGGCATCACACGGATCGTGTCAACGGATAGCATTCGTGAGGTGATGCGTGGTATCTTTTCCCGGGAACTCATGCCGGCCATCTATGAGAGTTCGTTCAATGCATGGCGCGGGCTTCGAGTCCCGGCTCCCCAGGGCGCATCTCCGGTGATCGTCGGTTTCCGGGAACAGGCGTCCGTCGTGGCCACCGGCGTGAAGTCGCTGATCGAGCGTGCGGTGGTCGAGGGCGTGAGCATGGTTCTCGAGGGTATCCATGTTGCGCCGGGGTATATCGACCCTTCCCAGTTCAAGGATGCATCCGTCGTGCAACTTCTCATCGGTGTGACCGATGAAGATGCGCACAGGAGCCATTTCTACATCCGCGAGGTGCAGACCGAGGGGATGCGGCCCTTTGAGCGGTACCGTGCGAACTTCGACAACATCCGCCTGCTTGGACACTACGTCGAAGACCTTGCGCGTGAACATGGCGTCCCGGTGGTCTACAGCCATCAGCTGGACCGTACGGTCGCCGAGGTCTTGGAGTTGGTCGTTGACGCGGTGATCCGCGAGGACGAGGAGCAGATGCGGGAAGCCGATCTTTCCGCCGGAGGAGAGGACGCACGGTAGATGAAGTTCTTCCTGGACACAGCCAACCTTGCCGAGATCGAGGAGGCCGCCTCGTGGGGGCTGCTTGCCGGTGTGACCACCAACCCGACGCTTTATGCGCGTGAGGGTGGTTCTCTCGCTGGCTTCCACGCTCACATCCAGCGCATCTGCGAGATCTGCGATGGCCCCGTCTCGGCGGAGACTGTGAGCCTCACGCGTGATGAGATCGTCGCGGAAGGTGAAACGCTTGCGGCGCTCGCCCCCAACGTGGTCGTGAAGGTGCCGGTCATGCCGGAAGGCCTCGCTGCCACCAAGACTCTTGCCAGCAAGGGCATAGACGTCAACATGACGCTCTGCTTCACGGTGCCGCAGGCGCTCATGGCCGCGCGCGCCGGCGCCCGGTACGTGAGCCCGTTCATCGGCCGGTTCGACGACATCTCCGAGGACGGCCTCGAGCATCTCGGCAACATGGTGGCTGCGCTGGGCAACTACGACTTCGGGCACCCGGTGGAGGTCATCGCTGCCTCCGTGCGTCACAACCAGCATGTCGTTGCGGCCGCGCTCATGGGCGCCGATATCGCTACGGTGCCCTTCGGTGTGCTGCAGAAGCTTGTGAAGCATCCCCTGACCGATCGCGGCCTGGAGTCGTTCCTGGCCGACTGGGAGAAGGTGAAGAACGCGTGAGTGCACGTCCCCGCAAGAGAGGCCGCCGCGGTGGTGGCCAGCAGCAGGAGGTACAGCCCTCGGTGACTCGCGAGGAGCTCGCCGCCAAGACCGTACCCGAGCTCAGGGCGCTGGCCGCCGAGATCGAGCTCGACGTCAAGGCGCTCAAGAAGAAGGACGAGATCGTGGAGGCCGTCTACGAGGCCAAGGTCAAGGCTGAGGGCTTCGTGGAGATCAGCGGCATCCTGGATGTCCTCCCCGAAGGGTACGGCTTCATCCGGACAAGCGGCTATCTGCCGGGTGACAACGATGTCTACTGCTCGATGTCGGTGATCCGCCGTTCCGACCTGCGCCGTGGCGACATGATAAAGGGGCAGGTCCGCCCACCCAAGGACTCGGAGAAGTATCCGGCGCTCACCAAGCTCATCGCCATCAACGACAAGAGTCCCGAGGAGGCACGCGGCCGCAAGCAGTTCCGCGATCTGGTGCCCGTCTATCCGGACGAGCGTCTTCGGCTGGAGCACGGGGAGAAGCAGATCACCGCTCGCGTGATCGACCTCGTCGCCCCCATCGGCAAGGGCCAGCGCGGGCTCATCGTCTCGCCGCCCAAGGCCGGCAAGACCACCGTTCTCAAGGATATCGCCGC
>CAZOSR010000025.1:0-15006 GCA_964582445.1 uncultured Coriobacteriaceae bacterium
GTGGGCATCGAGCCCGGCGCCGGTCTGACCCGCCTTTCACGTGAGGCCGTGTTGCCCGACTACGGTCTGAATGGTTACGAGCTGATCGAGGGCTCGACTCCGGCGATGCTCGCCGAGCTCGAGCGAGCGATCAATGACGAGGCTCCGATCGTCGTGACTCTGTGGCGCCCGCACTGGGCATACAGCGTCTTCCCGATCAAGGATCTCGCGGACCCCAAGGGCTCGCTGGGTGAAGCCGAGGAGATCCACGCGATCGCCCGGTCCGGATTCTCGAGCGATTTCCCGGAGGTAGCCGAGTGGATCGGCGCCTTCGAGATGAACGACGGTCAGCTGGCCGAGCTTGAGGACCTCGTCCTCAACCAGTATGGCACCGGTCAAGAGGCCGCTGCGGTTGAGGAGTGGCTGAGCGACGCCGATAACCGTGCGCTTGTCGATGGCTGGCTCGGCAAGTAGGCCTCACCACACATGCGCACATCGAGGGCTTCGTCCGCACGGGCGAAGCCCTCGTTCTGTCCATGTCCCCTGGTGTAGCATCCTAGTCATGGATGAAGATGCCGTTTACATGTCGATTGCGATCGAGCAGGCTCGACTGGCTGCGGCCGAGGGCGAGGTCCCGATCGGAGCGGTTCTCGTCTGTGACGGTGCGGTAGTGGCGCATGGCCGGAACGCCAGGGAGTCGGCATCCGACCCCACGGCGCACGCGGAGATGATCGCGATCCGCGACGGCGCGGAGCGGCTCGGCAGATGGCGCCTTTCGGGCTGCACCCTGTACGTGACGCTCGAACCCTGCCCGATGTGTGCAGGTGCGCTCGTGAATGCGCGTATCGAACGCCTCGTCTACGGCGCATCGGACCCCAAGGCCGGTGCAGTGGGAACACTCTACGACCTCTCGGCCGATCCACGGCTCAACCACCGCTATGAGGTCACGGCCGGTGTGCTTGCCGAGGAGTGCGGGAATCTACTCAAGGAGTTCTTTCAGGGCCTGCGTGCTTCGCGCGACAACGGATAGGGGGATGGCATGAGACGTTGGACGATGCGATGGGGGCTCGTAGTGGCGGTGGCGTGCGCGGTGGCGCTCACGATCGGCACGCCCGGAGCCTTCGCGAAATCGTACGAGATGACGCGCGTCTGGATAGATGCTGAGGTTGCACCGGACGGCTCGATGACCATCACCGAGGAGCGTACGTTCGACTTCAGGGGCGACTACACGTTCGCCTACTGGGAACTCGACAAGGGAGGGTCGGGGGGCGTTGAGGTACTCGGCGTATCGGGACCGGAGGGTGAGTACGCCCGCTCCGAGTACAACGACATCGACCCCAACCGTACACCACAGACGTTCACCGTCGTCGACTACGGCACCTATCTCGACGTCAGGCCGTACTTCCGCGCTGAGAACACCGAGCACACCATCACGCTGCGCTACCGGGTCTTGGGTGCGGCGATACGCTGGCAGGATACTGCCGAGTTGTACTGGAAGTTCATCGGCAGTCGTTGGGACCTTCCATCAGAGGACGTCCGGGTGCATATCACGCTCCCCGGTGGCGTGACGCGCGATGACGTGCGCGCGTGGGCGCACGGCCCGCTCAGCGGCGACGTCGTCCTCAACGATGATGGCACGGTCGACCTCGTTCTCGCACAGCTCCCCGCCGAGACCTTCGTCGAAGGCCGGGTGACGTTCCCGGCCGAGGCGCTCTCGGGAGCGCAGGCACGGCCAGAGAGCCGCCTCCAGACGATCCTTGACGAGGAGGGCGCCTGGGCGCGTGACGCGAACCGTCAGAGGCTGATGGCGCGTCTCGTGTTCTGGGGCTCGCTGCTTCTCGCCGGGTTGGTGCCACCGGTCGCACTCGGTTTCACGATCATGTACTGGCTGCGCCACGGCAAGGAACACAAGGTGCAGTTCGAGGGCAAGTACTTCCGCGACCTTCCGTCGGATATGCCGCCGGCGCAGGTCTCGGCGTTGATGAACATGGGCTCGCCCTCGGATACGGCATTCCCGGCCACGCTGATGGATCTGATCGATCGTGGGGTGCTGGGAATCGAGCGCACGACCGTTGAGGACACGGTGCTGTTCGGACTCGGGAGCAAGCAGGTCGAGACGTATCGCCTGATACGGCGCAAGAGTGCCGAGAAGGGTCTCGCCGGCAGTGAGAAGCGCGTGCTGGATCTGATCTTCCGTGACATGGCGGTGGCTGATTCTGTGACCATGGAGGAACTCAAGGATCTGGCCAAGAAGCGGAGCAAGGCCGACATCTGGGGAAGCGGAGTCTCGCTCTTCAAGAGCAAGGCTGCCGAGGAGATCGAGAAACGCGGGCTGCTCGAGGCCAAGGGGAACCGCGCGGTCGGCATGTTCGTGGCGCTCGGGGTGCTCACCAGCATGACCGGGCTGGTGCCTGTGGTCTTTGGCGGCAGCGGGTGGCTGATCGTGTGGAGCGTCTTGTTGGGTATGACTGTGGTCGCGTTCGGCACACAGATGAAACGCCGTTCACCGGAGGCTGCCGAACTCGCCGCCAAGTATGAAGGTGTGAAGAACTACCTCAAGGACTTCGGCCGTATGGATGAGAAGCCGCCCGAATCGGTGGTGCTGTGGCGGCACTTCCTCACGCTTGCGGTCGTGTATGGCATAGCCGACCAGGTCATCAAGAACCTGCAGCTCAGGGTGCCCGAGATCATGACCGACCCGATGATGGGCACTTGGATGTGGATGACCTCACCAGGCATGAATGGCGTTTCGCCGATGAGCTCCCTATCGCAGGGGGTCAGCAGCGTGGCGAGTACGGCGTCCAGTCACAGTTCGTCATCCTCTGGAGGCGGTGGCGGCTTCTCAGGTGGTGGCGGCGGTGGTGGCGGTGGTGGCGGTGGTGGAGCGGGATAGCCACGCCGACGTTGGCGCAACCGGTCTGCCGCTTGTCTGTCCGCCTGTGACAGGCGGACAGTAGCGCCGCCTATCGGATGATTGCGTCCGTTTGTCTTCAGGAACCATCTGTGTATACCGATGTCATTCTCATCGGTTGCGGGCAGGCTGTCCTTGAGGAGGCTTCATGCTTCAGCGCGCACTTCTGACGGCATCGTTGCTTGTCGTGGCGTTACCTTCTTCGGCATATGCGGCCCAGGTGGATGTCCCCGCTGTGCTCGGCGCTGGTGCCGGCATCGGGATGCTGTTCGCCGCTGCAGGGTTGCTGGTCGTGATGCTGTCTTTGCGCAGGCTGGCCAGGGGCGCCGCCATTGCGGAGAACATCTCGTTTGCCGTGCTCGCCGTCATCTGCCTGGCCGCATCGGTCCTCGCCGGCTGGCTTTCCCGGGTGCTGGGCAATGTGATCTCACCCGACCATGTGCGGCTTGGTGCCGATCTCCTCGCGCTTCTCTCGATGGTGTTGTTCGGTGTCTACTTCTACCGCGTAAGCAGAACGATGGCCCGGTTTCTGAGCCGCTTGACTGGCGAAGAGCAACTCCTGGCGACCGTGATGGATCATGATGCCTATCCGCTCGACGAGTCTGGATCGGTGAAGTGATGGGCAATGCCGTCGCTCAGAGCATCGAGCAGGTGCTGAAACCCCTGGTGGGACAGGTTCTCGCGCGCGCGGCGATCGATCTTGAGGCGAGGCGCATGGGGAAGGACAGCGACACCATCACATACGGTGACGTGGCCGAGCTCTCCGATCATCTCCGCACGCAACTGGCGCCGTTCGTGGGCACCGATATCGCCCAGGCCGCAGCGCAGCAGGTGCGGAACCTCTCGTAGGTCGGTCAGCTGCGCCCAAGAATTGCCCGCGCCGGTTGCGGCCGCTATACTCTCGGTGCGCTTCGGCCGTGTATGCCGGAGTCATCCGGAGAGTTGTCCGAGTGGTTGAAGGAGCACGACTGGAAATCGTGTGTGCGGTGTTGAACCGTACCCAGGGTTCGAATCCCTGACTCTCCGCCAGCAGACTGACCGCGAGCCGTCCTTTCTGGGCGGCTCGCGTGCGTTCCGTTACTCGTCTGCTGTGCCGAACGCTACTATGGATCCATGAAACGGCACAGACTCGCCATCATCTTCGCGATCATGTTCGTCAACATGCTGGCGCTTGGCATCGTCATCCCTCTGCTCCCGTATCTTGCCGAATCAACGGGCGCTACCGAGTTCCAGACCGGGCTGCTGGTGGCGGCATATCCGCTCTCCCAGCTGTTCGGGGCGCCGCTCCTGGGCAGACTCTCCGATCGCTACGGCCGCAAACCCATCCTGCTGGCGTCGGTCTTTGGAACCGCAGTCGGGTTCGTGATACTTGCGGTGGCGGGCACGCTGCCGGTGCTCTTCCTCGGCCGCATCATCGACGGCCTCACAGGTGGCAACATCAACGTCGCACAGGCCTACATCACTGATGTGACCACCCGCAGCGACCGCAGCAGGGCGCTGGGACTCATCGGAGCGGCTTTCGGGCTGGGGTTCGTGGTGGGTCCCGTCACCGGAGGGCTTCTTGCCGAGATCAGTTACGCTACGCCGGCGTGGCTTGGAGCGGGGTTGGCGCTTCTCAACATGCTTGCGGTCGCGGTGTTCCTCCCGGAGTCGTTGACCCCGGAGATTCGCGCGCGGATCGCCGGGAAGAGGCGCGCGATCTTCGATGTGTCGGGATTCCGAGAGGCGCTCGGGCACCCGCGGGTGGGCCCGGTGCTCATCGTCCGCTCCGCTACAGGGATCTCATTCGCGATATTCGAGACGATGTTCGCCCTGTGGGCGCTCACCGCACTCGGCTTCAAACCATCTGAGACCGGCGTGTTTCTGGGGTATCTGGGCATCATGAGCGCGATCATCCAGGGCGGACTCATGGGACGCCTGACGCGGCGGTTCTCCGACGATACGCTGCTCATGGCCGCGATCCTTACCACCGGTGTCTGCCTGGGTGTCTGGGGCTTCAGCACGAGCGTGGTGCTGCTGGGAGTCCTCATTCCACCGCTCGCATTCGGACTGGCGGTGGGGCAGACGACGATGACCAGCATGCTCTCGAAGTCGGTCGGGCGCGATGAAGTGGGCTCGGTGCTGGGAATCCAGACATCGATCATGAGCCTCACGCGAGTCATCGCGCCGGTCATCGGCGGATTCCTGCTGGAGCGAACCACGGTATGGGCTCCGGGAGTGTTGGCGGCCGTCCTGACACTCGCCGTTGCACCGTTCGCGCTGAAGACGCTCTGCCTTGTGCCCGGAAGAGCTTCATGTGAGGCTGCGTTCGAAGATGAATGAGCATCTGCAAAGGAGACACGACATGGAGGACCGCGTGGGACGCTTGCACGTCATCGCCGGGTGTATGAGCAGCGGTAAGACCGGCGAGCTCATTCGGCTCCTGTCGCGGCACTCGGTTATCGGCGACACGATCGTCATCTACAAACACGCCGTCGACTCGCGTGACGGCTGCAAGGCGCGTTCCCGGCTTGGGACCGAGATGGAGGCGCTCGTAGTCGAGGGACCGGCGGAGATCTCCGGCGAGGGTTGCCGCGTGGTGGCCATTGAAGAGGCGCAGTTCTTTGGCGACGGACTCGTGGAGGTGGTTCGGCGACTGTTGGGTGAGGGCCGTCTGGTCTACGTGACCGGTCTGAACCAGGACTTCCGTGGCGAGCCGTTCGGTGTGATGCCTGCGCTCATGTCACTTGCCGATGAGCTTTCGCTGCTCACCGCGATCTGCCAGAAGTGCCATGGTGTGGCCACCCGCACGCAGCGCATCATCGACGGTGCGCCGGCTCCGTGGGACTCCCCGCTGATACTCGTTGGAGGCGCCGACTACTATGAGGCACGGTGTCCCGATTGCCACGAGGTGCCGGGGCGCCCTGCCCGCTAGCGGTCCCGGGCACCCGGTTCGCGGCGACGCTCCACCATCACGGTGCTGCCGGGCTGCTGGCGTGCGTACGCGAGCAGCTCATGGCTCACATCTGTGAGCGCGATGGGCGAGTCGGGGAAGAAGTCCTCGAGCTTGACGACGGCGATCGAGATGGTGAGCGGCCCATACTCTGCCTGATCTCCCGTGCGATCCCGCAACACGAAATGGCCGCGCTCCCGGTCCTCATCCTCGTAGTAGTCAAGGATGCTCGTATCGAAGGCGTCGGCTATGTCGTGGGCGACCTGCTCGATCGCGTCCACGCTGCAGATCACCACGAAGTCGTCTGCGCCCATGTGGCCGACGAACGGCTCCTGGCAGCGCTCGAACTGGAGCGACTCGAGTATGATTCCCGCAACGTGGCGGAGCAGCAGGTCGCCACGCGAGAAGCCGTACCTGAGGTTGAATGCTCTGAAGCCGTCGACGTCGATGTAGGCGATACCGAATGGCTGCTTGCGCACCAGCTGGAATGCGATGCGCTCCTCGGTCAGGGCGTTGGCCGGCAGGCCGGTGAGCGCGTTGGCGAACCGCTCGCGCCGCATGCGGCGGACGACCATCTGGATGCGCGCATCCAGAACCATCGGGTCGACCGGCTTGGTGACGAAGTCATCAGCGCCGGCCTCGATCGCCATGATCTCGAATCCCGGCTCACCGAGACTGGTCATCACGAGGACCGGGATGTTGCGCCTGTGCGGGTCCGCCTTGATGCGTTTGCAGACCTCGAAGCCATCGACATCGGGGAGGTTGAGGTCGAGCAGAACGGCATCAGGCGTGTACTCGGCAATCATATGCAGGCCGCTTACACCGTCAGGCGCGGTATTGACTGAATACCCGCGCTCCTGAAGCGCCATGGTGACCATCTGGCGGATCGTCGATGAGTCCTCTATCAGCAGGATGCGGTTCTGCTCGCTGTCGATCTTCATCCGTTGGTCACCTCATTGCGTAGCTGTCGCTCACTGACACCCATGATGCACCTCTTCGCGGTCCGATGCATGGGCGCGCTTCTTGCTGAGCACCGCTCAAGCCCTCTATGGGAAAGGATTCGACATGGACGCGCCAAATCCCGCCGCGGTCACCGTTCGGATGATCGCGGCGCTGCATACGTACCGTCGTGACCATGGGCTCCCCGTCCGCGTGACACTCCAGGTGCCCGAGAGCGGTATGCGGGCTGTCGACATCGCGCATGATCTTGATCTGCCCGTGGAGCGCATCGAGGGACTGTTCCTGAACGGTCGGCTCGTTGGACTCGGTGCGCCGGTGAAGCCCGGGGATCGCGTTGCCTTTGTGCCGGAGGGAACACCCGCATCACACCCGGCGTTCTTCGGGCGGGCAGGCATCGAGCGCTACGCGCTCGTCTGATCAAGTTGCGGGCGTGCGCTTCGGTTCGTCTACCGGGCGTGCTCTCCCACCAGTGAGGACACGCTTTGCTTGGCATCCCCGAAGAGCAGGATGGACTTGGGATCGGTGTACAGCGGGTTCGGCACGCCCGAGTAGCCCGGGCGGTCATCGAGATTGCAGACGATGATCGTCCCCGCCTCGTGAGCGCGCAGAATCGGCATCCCTGAGATCGGAGTGTCCGGCACCGTGATAGCCGCAGGGTTCACCACATCGCTCGCGCCCACCACGATGACGACATCGGTGGAAGAGAAGTCGTCGTTGATGGCGTCCATCTCGTAGAGGTCGTCGTAGTCCACATCGGCTTCTGCCAGCAGCACATGCATGTGTCCGGGCATGCGGCCAGCAACCGGATGTACCGCGAAGCGCACAAGCTTCCCCGCCTGAGAAAGCTTCCGGGCTAGGGCGGCCACCTCGTGTTGCGCCTGGGCGAGCGCCATGCCGTAGCCCGGGACGATGATGACCGATGTTGCGGCAGCAAGCGCGCCCTTGGCCATTCGGAGCGAATCCGAGGCGCCTGCAACGGGCGCGGGCGCCTGCTCTGGAACTGGTTCGGCGATCTGGCCTACGGGCGTGGCGACCGGTTCAGCTGCCGCTGCCGGGGCTGTGGCTCGTGTGCCTCCGGTGAGGATCGATCTGACGCTACGATTCATTGCACGGGCCATCACGAGCGTCAGGATGGTGCCCGAGGAGCCGACCATAGCACCCGCGGCGATCAACATCTCGTTGCTGGTGGCCACGCCGAGGAACGCCGCCGCCAGGCCCGAGAACGCGTTCAGCAGTGAGATGAGCACGGGCATGTCAGCTCCACCAACGCGCAGGGCAAGCGTGACCCCGAGCGCCAGTGGGGCAGTGGCGGTCAGCACGAACGCCGCGGGCCGCTCGAACCCGGTGACGGTGAGCGCGAGTGCGGCCGCGGCCGCGAAGCCCATGAGGGTGAGCGCAACGGCCCGGTTGTATGCGCCGGGAGCGGCCGTTCGGACTCTCAGCCGGTTCTCGAGTTTGGCGGCTGCGATCACGCTGCCACCGAGCGCGACTCCGCCCACGAGCGTGCCAGCAAGCGCGAAGCCCGCACCGATCGCGTCATCGGCGATCGATACTCGGCTGAGTTCCACCAGCGAGACCAGGAGCGATGCACCGCCGCCGGCGCCGTTCTGCAGCGCGATAAGGGCGGGGATGCGCGTCATGGTGATCCGCTCTGAGATCACCCACCCGGCCACTGCGCCAATTGCGAAGGCAATGCCGACGACCCAGAGTCGCCCCAGAGTGTTTCGGTAGACGACCAGGGCGAGTGCTGCGCCGAAGGCGAATGCCGTGATCGCCGTCCCCAAGCGCGCTCTTCTGGGGGTGCGGAACTGCGCGATGCCGCCAATGAAGATGGCGATGACGATCAGGTCCACGAGCAGCTCGTACCAGTTGTCCATGAACGCTCCGTATCGAGTGTCGGTGGGTGCGTGCGGTGAAGGCTGTGCTTACGATCTGAACATCCGAAGCATCCGGTCGGTGACAGAGAACCCGCCTACCAGGTTGAACGCGGCAAGCACGATCGCCGACGCTCCCAACACAAGCGCGCCGGCATCGACCCCTGCGTCGAACAGCAACAGCGCACCGAGAATCGTCACCGCCGAGATGGCGTTGGTGAATGCCATGAGCGGTGTGTGCAGCCGTTGCGGCACCCGGGAGATGAGCGCATAGCTCACAACCGACGTAACCGCGAATATCCCGAGCATAAGCAGTATGTCTGACACATGCGCCCCTTCTCCGCGACCTGTCTACGGCGTCTGTGGTTCGAGCATGCCCATCGCGTGGAGCGCACCATGATGCACGATGGCGCGATCACGTGTCACGAGGGTGTGCCGGACGATTTCATCATCGAAGTCCGGTGCCTCAAGGCCGTTCTTGAAGAGGTTCTGCACGAACGCGAGCATGTTCTTGCCGTAGAGCCAGCTCGAGTGTACCGGTACCGAGCCCGGGATGTTCACGTAGCCGAGCACGTTCACGCCGTGTACCACAGTCTCGGTTGCAGGGACGGTGGCAGCGCAGTTCCCACCTTGGTCGACCGCCACATCAACGATCACCGAGCCTGCCCGCATCGAGGCGATCATGTCTTCGGTGATCAGTATCGGGGCGACCTCGCCTGGCACGAGTGCGCTTGAAACGATGATGTCAGCGGCGGCTACGTATGGCGCGATCGCCTCACGTTCCCGGAGCAGCCACTCCTCGGGCAGCGCACCCGCGTATCCGCCTTCACCGATCGCATACTCGTCGGGCGCCTCGAAACCGACGGCCTTGGCCCCGAGACTGGCCGCTTCCTCGCGTGCCGCAGCCCTGATGTCCACCACCTTGACGATGCCACCGAGGCGTTTGGCGGTCGCCACCGCCTGCAGACCTACAACGCCTGCACCGATGATGAGTACCTCGGCAGGCTTGGTGGCGCCAATGGCCGTGCCGATCATCGGGACGAACTTGGGGAGGACCGCGGCAGCCATGATGACCGACTTGTAGCCGGTGACGGTGGACATCGAGGAAAGTGCATCCATGCTCTGCGCTCTGGAGATGCGGGGGATGCCATCCATGGTGAGCGCCGTGATGTTCCGGTCGCGAAGCGCACGCACGATGTCATGGTTGGCCGGCGCCGCCGGATGCAGGAACGTGATCAGCATCGAGCCCTCACGGAGCATCTCGGTCTCGTGCTTTCCCGTGGCGGTGTTGAAGTGCGGTTGCTTCACCTTGAGGATGATGTCTGCCTGCGAGAAGACCTCCTCGGCCCCTTCCACGATGCGCGCACCCGCCGCGGCGTACTCGTCGTCGCTGTGCAGGGCACCCTCACCCGCACCGGCCTGGACAGCCACGTCGAAGCCCATACGCACATAGGCCGCGACCTCTTCAGGGAGTGCTGCGACCCTGTGCTCGCGTTCGAGGATCTCTGTGGGTATGCCGATGACCATGATGCCTCCCGATCTCGCTGCGTCGGCCTTACTGCATAAACCTAGCACCGCACTGTATGATGCGCGATGCCGGGGAACTCCACACTCTATGTTCCCTAGCGGTAGGTGGCAGACACGTCCAGCGCGTATCATCATGTCCTTATCCGGTGTTTGCATCATCCGGCAAGGGAGTTGGGAGCCGATGCCCAGGAAGAGGATCGTGGTCGCTCTCGGTGGTAACGCCTTGCTCAGGCGTTCAGACCCGATGACCGTCGAGGTGCAGCGCGCCAACATCAAGGTGGCCGTGGAGTCGCTTGCCCCTGTGATCAACGATTACGATCTCGTGCTCGCACACGGCAACGGCCCGCAGGTGGGCCTGCTTGCGCTCCAGGCTGCTGCATATCCTGCCGTTGAGCCGTATCCGCTCGACGTGCTTGGTGCGCAGTCTCAGGGGATGATCGCGTACATGCTCGAGCAGGAGCTTGGAAACGTGCTCCCGCCGGAGAAGCCGATAGCCACCTTGCTCACGATGGTCGAGGTGGACCCGGACGACCCCGCATTCGGCGATCCGACGAAGTTCGTCGGACCGACGTACGTGAAGAAGAAGGCCGACGCGCTCGCGAAGGAGAAGGGCTGGGTATTCAAGCGTGACGGCGGACTCTGGCGTCGCGTGGTTGCATCGCCAGAGCCTCAGCGCATCTTCGAGATACGCCCGATCCGCTGGCTGATCGAACAGGGTACCGTAGTGATCTGCACCGGCGGAGGTGGCATTCCGACCGCGTTCTCCAAGGACAGACCCAACACGCTCATGGGTGTTGAGGCAGTTATCGACAAAGACCTTGCGAGCGAGCTGCTTGCCCGGGAACTGGGTGCCGAGTTGTTCGTGATGGCGACCGATACCGATGGCGTGTATCTCGATTGGATGAAACCCGAGCAGCGTCGCCTGGGATGGGTGACGCCCGACGAGCTCGGGGAGTACGAGTTTCCGGCCGGCTCGATGGGGCCGAAGGTCGAGGCCGCCACGCGTTTCGCACGGGCGACCGGCAATCGTGCGGCGATCGGCAGGCTCGAGGACATCGCGCAGATCGTGGCCGGTGATGCGGGTACGAATGTCGTATGTGACGTGCCCGAGGGCAGACGGGCCTAGGCGACCGGCCAGCGCGCCGTGCCGGTGACGACAGGGGGTCGTGATGCACATAGCGATCGCGGGCGGCAACGGATTCATCGGCAGGCGGCTCACCGAGCAGCTCCTCGCAGCGGGGCACGAGGTGGTGTGGTTGTCGCACCGGCCCGGCCGGCACCGGCTTGCGGAAGGTGTGACCGAGGTCGCCTTCGAGTACATGACCCCGCTTGGTGACGGGCCCCTTCCCGAGTGGGCGGAGGCCGTGGCTGACGCAGACGTGGTCGTGAACCTCTCGGGCTACCCGATCGTCATGCGGTGGAACGACGAGCGCAAGCAGCTCCTGCGCGACAGTCGGGTCTACACGGCCCGGGCGCTCAAAGAGGCGATCAGGCGCGCGCGGGGAAGCGGCAGCGGTCCCTCGGCGTACATCGGCGCGAGCGCGGTGGGCATCTATGGAGACGCGGGCGACGCGGTGCTCGACGAGAGTGCTCCGGCGGGGACCGACTGGCTCTCGCAGCTGGGCGTGGCCTGGGAGCGCGAGACGTTCGCGGTGGGCGAGGAGACGGGCGTGCGGGTGGTGGCGGTACGCACAGGTCTTGTGCTCGGCAGCGAGGGGTTCCTGCCCAAGATGGCGCTGCCGGCGAAGCTCTTTGTAGGCGGCCCGGTGGGGAGTGGACGCCAGTGGACGCCGTGGATCCACGCCGACGACATCGCCGGCATCTACCGATTCGTCATCGAGCGCGATGAGCTTTCGGGTGCGGTGAACGGCACGGCACCACAGCCAGTGACCATGCGTGAGTTCTCCAGGGCGCTCGGCCGGGCACTGCACCGGCCATCGTGGTTCCCGGTTCCCGGGTTCGGGCTCAGGATCGTGCTGGGCGAGGTGGCGCCGTACATGGTCTACAGCCAGCGCCCCACCACACAGAAGCTCGAGGATGCGGGCTACGAGTTCGCCTACCCGGAGGTAGGACCCGCTCTTGAGGCGGCGGTGAAGGAGCTGTAGCGACCCTGCGCAGATGGCGCGGCGCATGGGCGCACCTTCGTCGAGTATCATGTGCGCACCGCACGCGAACGGGTGAGGAGATGCGCACATGAAGAAGCTCAGCTGGAAAGTGAAGTTCGGCGCGGCACTCGTGGCGATCAGCGCCGTGCTGCTGTACCTGCACTCGCTCGCATTCCACCACAGCGACCTGCACGAGTTCGGCCCGTTCCTCCTCACTCACGAGATCGCGATGATGCCGCTTGAGGTGCTCGTGGTGACACTGGTGATCCACTCGCTGCTCGAGCGTCGCGAGCACGCAGAGAAGATGCACAAGCTCAACATGGTGATCGGCGCCTTCTTCAGCGAGGTGGGCGACGAACTGCTCCGGCGGGCGGCTGCGTACGATGAGACGGTGGAGGTCCGCGAGCACTTCCTGGTGAGTACGGAGTGGGACTCACGGCGCTATGCTACGGCGAAGACCGCGATTCTGGCCTACGACTACGGCATCAATGCACGCGCGGAGGATCTCGAGGCGCTCGGCGAGTTCCTTGCCGACAAGCGGCAATTCCTCCTGGGCCTGCTGCAGAACCCCACGCTGCTGGAGCATGAGACGTTCACCAACGCACTGTGGGCGGTCTTCCACCTTTCCGAGGAGCTTGCCCACCGGCCGGGCTTCGCAGACCTGCCCGAGAGCGACATCATCCATCTCAACGGCGATCTCAAACGGGCGTATGCGGCCATCGCGGTGGAGTGGCTCGACCACGTGCGGCACCTGCAGAAGGAGTACCCGTATCTGTTCTCGCTCGCGGTGCGGCGCAACCCGCTCGACACCGGAGCATCCGTGGTGGTAGGCGGGTAGGACGCGCGGGTGCCTGTCAGGCGCGCAGCACCACGCTGCCGCTGAGCAGGTCGTGCAGCGCTTGCTTGCGGCTACTCCATCCGGCGATCAGAAAGCCGAGCATCAACGGCGCGGCCGACAGCGGCTTGAGCGCCGTGCGAAGCGCGGACCGCCCCATCCCGGTGGCCTCGCCGTCTGTTCGTGCAACGCGTAGCCGCATCACGAGTTTCCCGGGTGACGCGCCGCGCCGTGTTGCCTCGGGCAGCGCGAAGTACAGGAACGCCACCATCGCGGCCATGAACCAGCGTCCACCGGAGACCAGCAGCAACGAACGGCCAAGCGCGACGCCGTCGGGGGCGAACGCGGTGTTCTCGAGGATGCGCGTTGTGGCGAAGTCGTAGAGCCCCGACACCACGAACCACAGCACTCCCACGATGGTTGCGTCGATGAGCGCAGCGGCGCTACGCCGCCAGAAGCCGGCGTAGCGGAGGGCCTGCACGGTGGTCGGCCATGCTGGTGCGGGCTCCATGGGCGCTCCGCAGCGTGTGCAGAACCGGTCGCTCTCGGGCACCTGCTGTCCGCATTTCACGCAGTACATGGGGCACCCCCTTGATGCGGCGGAGTGCAGACCGGTGTGGACGCTGTCACGGCGTTCCCTCCTCGGCGGGAGCCTGCATCTGATCGAGCTCCTGCTGCATCTGGTTGAGAAGGTCCTCGAGTTCCATGTCGCCCTCCTCGGGCTCCCACCCAAGGTTGGGTGTCTCGGCGCTGTGTCGGGACAGGACCGCAGGTGGCGCCATCAGGTACAGCTTGTCACCGGGGAGCTTCTGGAGGTGACCGTTGAACACGAGGAACATCGGCATCCATACGCCCGATTCACGGCCCTGGATCGACCACGACTGGGTGGACGCGTTCCAGGTGCCGCGGATCGGGATGGCCTCGCCCCAGTGCATCGTTCCATAGAAGTCACCGCCCGCTTGCTGGACGATGTCGATGCGCATGAGTCCGCCCTCGCTGAACGGCACCGATCCCGCCCAGGTGCCGGTAACGTCCTTCGTGGTGCGCTCCTCGTCGCCGTACTCGAACTCGGTCACCGCGCTGAGCGGGCCCCGAGGCGAACCCGGTATCGCGGCGACCTCCTGGTAGGCGACTCTGATCTTGGGTCGCATGCCCGCGCTGAGGGCCTCGGTCATGTTGATGAGGGTGATGGCGTCCCGCTGCCCGATGCCCTGCAGCATCCGGAAGAGTTGGTTCTTGCCCGTCTGCCTGTCGGCACTCAGGAGCTTGTCGATCAGCTCGAGCGGGAACTCGGCCTTCGGCTCGTTCACGGAGAACGTCGTCGTCTTCCCGTCAGGCATCGTCAGTGTGACCCGGTACCCGGATATCAGCGCTCCCGAGCCGTCGGGCGTGCGCACCTCCGCCGCGGGACTCGGCTTCCAACTCACCGTGACCTGCTCGTCTTCGATGTCGACCGTGGGCGCCGTTCCCGGATACATGCCGAAGATGACCGGTCCGTGGTCGGTCACGGCATCTCCTGCCGAGGCGACCGCGTCCGGCGCAGTGACGTACGTCTCCGCGCGCATCACGTGGAACCGGCGTTGCGCAGGCAGCACGCATCCGCCCGTGATCTCGTCCCATGCGCCCTTGCCGGCGGCGGGGACGCTCAGCCGTACGATCGCACCGCGCTCCTCGACCCCGAGCGTGGAGAGCACGTATACGGGATCGGCGGGCTTGCCTGCGCCGGGTTGAACCGGTGCGCCAGCGATGTCGATCTGCGTGATGAGCGTTGAGAGTGGAGCGCCGCCTTTCACGAATCGCACCACGTGCATCGGATGTGCGGCATCGATGGTGGCCTTGGGGGTCTTGGCGGTCGTGCCGGTGCCCGTGTGTGCGGTTGCGAG
>CAZOSR010000026.1:0-14918 GCA_964582445.1 uncultured Coriobacteriaceae bacterium
GCGTTCATCAACAAGCCCGACGTGCTCTTCCTCGACGAGCCCACCGACGGGCTGGACCCGGTGACCTCGGCGGCGATTCGCAAGACGATCAAAGAGGAGGCCGAGCGTGGCGCAGCCGTGCTGCTCACCACGCACGACATGTTCGAGGCCGACGAACTCTCTGATCGCGTCGCCTTCATCAACGAGGGCGAGATCGTGGCGCTCGACACCGCCGAGAACCTCAAGCTCAAGTACGGCACGCGCTCGGTGAAGGTGCGGTTGCGCGATGGCGACGGCGTTCGCGAGGAGGTCCTGCCGCTCGACGGTGACGGCTCCTCGGCCAAGCTTGCCGAGCTGGCTGCCAGCCCTGACCTGATGACCATCCATACCGAGGAGGCGACGCTGGAGCAGATCTTCATCCAGCTGACCGGTAGGGGGCTTGAGGGATGAGCCGACCGATCTCGCGCCCGGCGATCATCCGGGCGCTCCTCAAGAAGGAGCTCACCGCGTACTCGCGCGACCTGGTGTTCCTAGCGCTCACGCTGGTCGTCCTGGTCGCGGCTCCGTTCCTGTTCCATGCGCTGCCCGACTCGGTGGACGAGTCGATCACGCTCGGCGTGTATCCGTCGGTCACCGAGATGGTGGGCGATGCGAGGGAAACGCTCGCAAAGATGGGGGCCACCGAGGAGCAGCTTGCCGAGCTTGACGACATCGACCTGGCCGCCGAGGAGGAAGGCCTCGCGGTCGTCGAGTTCGAGAGCGAGGAGCAGCTGCGCGGCGTGATCGAGGGCTCGCTGGAGCTCTGGCGCACGGAGGACGGGGAGACCGTGTTCCGTGATAAGGAAGCGGGCGACGAGAAGCCGAAGGACGCAGAGCGCGTGGAGCCCGACATCGGCGTGGCGTTCCCGGAGGAGTTCATTGCCGGGGTGGCTGCAGGCAAGGACGACCTGACGGTCACGGTGTACTCGCAGGCTGGCATCGGGGAGGAGATCCAGACCGCGATGCAGAGTTTCGTGCGGGAGGCCGCGTATCAGATCGCGGGCCGTGAGCTTCCCGTGGGCATGCCGGATGAGGACACCATCGTGCTCGGCGACGATCGCGTGGGCGACCAGGTGACCATGCAGGAGCGCATGCGCCCGATGCTGCTGTTCATGGTGCTTCTGATGGAGACCTTCTCCATGGCCTCGCTCATCTCCACGGAGGTGCTGCAACGTACGGTGACGGCGGTTCTCGTGACACCCGCGAAGGTAGGCGACTTCCTGGCGGCCAAGACGATCTTCGGCACCCTGATGTCGCTCTCGCAGGCGCTCATCATCCTCGTCTTCATCGGCGGTGTGACCTCGGCGAACTGGTCGCTGATCCTCACCGTTCTGGTCATGGGAGCGATCATGTTCACCGGTATCGCCCTGTTCGTGGGGGCGGCGGGCAAGGACTTCATGGGGCAGCTCTTCTACGCCATGCTGTTCACCATCCCGCTGCTCATCCCCGCATTCTCGGTGATGTTCCCCGGCTCGGCGGCGCCGTGGGTCAAGGTCCTGCCCTCGTATCCGATCATCAAGGTCCTGGTGGACACCACCGCCTATGGCGGCACGTGGGCCGACGCATGGGGTCTGCTCGCGTATGCGGCGCTCTGGCTGGTGGTCCTGTACTTCGCCGGGCTCTTCGCTCTTAAGCGGAAGGTGGAAACGCTATGAGCCTCTCGCGTATCTGGAAAGTGTTGCGCAAGGACCTTGCGCTCGGACCGCGCTCCTCGATCTTCCTGTGGGCGATCGTGCTGCCGTTCGCGCTCACGCTCATCCTGCAGGTGGCGTTCGGTTCGCTCTTCGACCCCAAGCCGAGACTCGGGATCGTGGACGCCGGCGATTCCTCGATCACTGCCGCCATCGAACAGATGGACGGCATAGAGCTCACACTCCTTGACGATGCCGAGGAGATGAAGGCGCAGGTCGAGGCGAACGACCTGGACGCCGGTCTGATCCTGCCGCAGGGCTTCGATGACGCCGTGCGCGACGGGGACAAGCCGGCCCTGCAGTTCTTCGTCGGCGGTGAGAGCTACGCCTCCAACCGCATCATCCTCACGGTCACTGCGGTCGACCTTATACGTGAGATCGAAGGTAGCGACGCGCCGGTCACGGTGGATGTGGTGAGTTTCGGCGAGGCGGGTCTGCCGATGTCCAAGCGCCTGATCCCGGTGATCGTGTTCTACGCGCTCGTGATGGCCGGTCTCTTCGTGCCCGGATCGAACCTCGTGGAGGAGAAGGAACAGGGCACGCTGATGGGGATGCTCGTGACCCCGGTGAAGTCGAGCGAGATCCTGATCGCCAAGTGGCTGCTCGGGCTGATCCTCTCCGTGGTGCTGGCGTCCGCCTCGCTCGCGCTCAACGGCGCGTTCGGCGCCAACTGGGCACAGGTCCTCGTGGTCATCCTCGTTGCGGGGGCGCTCTCTTCCGTGCTCGGCATCCTTGCCGGCGTGTACGCGAAGGACTCGTCGATCATGTTCGCGATCGTGAAGGGCAGCGGCATCTTCCTCTTCGCCCCCACGCTCTTCTACATCTTCCCCGAGTGGCCCCAGTGGATCGCCAGGATCTTCCCGCTGTACTGGATCATCGAGCCGATCTGGCAGGTCTCGGTGATGGGCGAGGGGCTGGGCACGGTATGGGTGGAGCTCGTGGTGGCGCTTGGCATCACCGCCGCCCTCGGCGCGGCCGCATGGTGGCTCGCCAAGCGTATGCAGGCGCAGATGGCCGGACAGTGATCGGGCGACTGCCGAAGGAGGTCGTGTGATGGAGTGGTACTGGTGGGTCCTGATCGCCGTGGGCGTTGTCGTGATCGGATATCTCAAGCTCAAGGTATGGGGCACGATCATGGAGAAGGCCAAAGCTAAGAAGGCGGCACAGGCTGAGCTCGACAACGAGTGAGAGATCCGGTGATCGGCCGGGCCCGGGCGTGGACTCGCCGATGGGCTCGGCCGCTCAGCCGAGGATGCGCGGAGGCAGGAACGGGCCGATGCACATCCACAGGTAGTAGATGAGCAGGAGGATGCAGAGACAGCCAGTGGGTATGGCCGCAACGAGTATCCACCACCGGTTCCGGCCGCTCCCGAGCGGTGTGGGCGTCTGCGCGATGTCGCGCTCCCGCACCACGATGCGGTCGTCGTTCAAGCGTACTCCGCGCAGACCCGTCATCCACATACCTACACTCGCCGAACGGGAGCGCCTGAGCACCATCCAGTAGAAGACCGCCCATGCGAGTAGTGCCATAGCGAGCAGCCACTGTCCGCCTGCGATGGCCGGTGGTGCGCTCAGGTCCTCGTAGCCGAGCGCCGTCAGCCACCAGTGAGCCACGTGTTCGGCCATCTGTATCCAGACTGGCAGGGACGTGCCAGGGGTGTCCGTGCCGTTGGCCAGCGTGGAGAACGTGAGAGCGGTCGGCGCAAGCAGCATGGGCCCAAGGCCGATCACCACGTCGGTCGCCCACGCACTGTAGCGCCTGCCGAGTGAGGCTTGCGGAACGCACGGCCCTTCCTCCGGCCGTACCCGGCGCTGCACGATCTCGGAGGCTACGGCCGCAGGGTCGCCGAATCCCGAGAGCACGCCCTGCACATCGCCGCGCTCGGCGATCTCCTCGTCCAGGTGCGCGCGGATCTCCTCGACGGTATCTGCGGCATCGTCAGGTGGCAGTCCGCGCAGGCCGCGGCGCACCTCGGCAAGATATCGCTCCACGTCTTCGTGTGGCGTCCGCATCATGGACGCTCCTTCCCCCCGAGTTCAGCCATTGCCCCTGCAATGGTCTCCCACTCGTCCCACGCCCGGCCCAAGAAGTCCTGTCCGGCCGTCGTGATGCGGTAGTACTTGCGAGGCCCGGCAGGCCCCTCATCCGACCAGGAAGCGTTGACGAGCCCGTCGGCTTCTAGACGGCGAAGCACCGGGTAGACCGTGCCTTCTCCCGCCACGAGCCCGCCACGATCCTTGAGTTCCCGCACGATCGCGTACCCGTAGAGCGCCTCGTGCTCCACGAGGCGGAGGATCATCAGCTCGACGATCCCCTTGCGCAACTGGGTCGACCAGGAGGCGAACCCGTCGCCCGTTGTCGACTCCGGACGCCGTGCCATGCATGTCCCGTCCCTCGGATACTGTGTAATGAACAGTACGCGCAGCGGTCTCGCCGCGCAAGCGGGCAGTGCGGCCCATGCTGTAGACTTGCGGCTCGAGTGCGCCCGGCGGCGCCTCATGAATGGAGGACCGGTGTCGATCATCGACGCGCATACGCATGCGTTCCCGGACGAGTTGGCGGCCGTGGCAGTCGGTCGGCTCACCGGGCGCGAGGGTGTGCGCGCGTACTACGATGGCACTGTCCGCGGGTTGCTGGAATCGATGGAGCGCAACGGCATTGAGCGTTCGGTCCTGGCGCCCGTCGCCACGCGACCATCCCAGGTGCGCTCCATCAATGACTGGATCACCACCATCACCGATCCGCGCATCGTCCCGCTCGGCGCGATGCACCCGGATTTCCCCGAACCGGAAGCCGAGATCGCGCGACTTGCCTCTCTGGGGGTGCGGGGCATCAAACTGCACTCACAGAACCAGGATTTCTCGCCGGAAGAGTCGCGCATGGAGCCGATCTACGATGCTGTGGTGCGGCACGACATGCTGGTCCTGTTCCACGCGGGCGGGTTCGTGATCGATGAGGGTACGGAAGCCCGTCCGGCAGCGTTCGCGCGGATGCTCGATGATTGGCCGATGCTGACGTGTGTGCTGGCGCACATGGGTAGCTACCGCTACTGGGACGAGGTGCGCGAGCATCTCCTCGGGCGGGATGTGTACTTCGATACGGCGTACGTCCCCGGCAATCTGCCGGACGGGGAGCTGCTTGCGCTCATTCGCGACCACGGTATCGAGCGCGTGATGTTCGGATCGGACGGGCCGTGGACGGACGCGGGGGTGGAGGTCGCGCACCTGCGGGGCATCGGGCTTGATGGCGATGAGCTCGAGCGAGTGCTCCACCAGACCGCACGATTCCTGTACTGCCGTGAACATCCCGAGGGGCACGCAGCCGCGTTGGGACTCGCCCGGCGGGTATAATCATGGCTAGGTAACTGCTGGAGGAGAACATGGGCTCGCACATCCTGCTTGTCGAAGACCATCCACAGAACAGGTATCTGGTCACCTACCTCCTCGAGAGCCGTGGGTACGAGGTGGAGGCCGCGCTTGATGGCGTCGAGGCGCTGGAAGCGATGGAGCGCCGCGCGCCTGGGTTGATCCTCATGGACATGCAACTCCCGCGTATCGACGGGTACGAGGCGACACGGCGTATCAAGGCCGACGCTCGATTCAAGGAGATCCCGTTGGTGGCGGTCACCGCTCACTCGATGCGTGGTGATCACGACAAGGCGATCGCGGCGGGATGCGACATGTACGTGACCAAGCCGATCGACGGCGAGCAGCTCATAGCACTCGTGGAGAAGCTCCTTCCTCTCTGAGCGGCCCGGGCCTCGCGCGCCTGCGGCGGACCCTCTATACTTGAAGACCGCGCTCCGGTGTTCCGATCCGGGTCTCGGATGGCGGTATGTCGTGAACCTGGTCAGGTCCGGAAGGAAGCAGCCATAAGCGGCCTCTGCCGGGTGTCCGGGACCTGGGTCCGAGCATCGGGGCGCACACACGCCAGTGCGGTCCGCCACGCGTGGACCACCCGACGCACCGCGAGGAGCCACGCGTCATGACCCACCTCTCCTGGTACCGCAAGTACCGCCCTCAGACGTTCGAGGACGTCGTCGGCCAGCCGCATATCGAGCAGACGCTACGCAACGCCGTGGCCGAGGGTGTGGTGGCGCACGCGTATCTGTTCACCGGTCCGCGTGGAACCGGCAAGACGACCACTGCGCGCATCCTCGCAAAAGCGCTCAACTGTGCGCAGGGTCCGACCGCCACTCCGGACGACACGTGCGACGAGTGCCGGGCGATCGCCGCCGGTACGCATCCCGACGTCTACGAACTCGACGCTGCCTCGCGCACCGGCGTGGATGACGTCCGCGAACAGATCATCGGGCGACTCAACTACGCGCCCTCCCGGGGCGGCTACAAGGTGTACATCATCGACGAGGTGCACATGCTTTCCACCTCGGCGTTCAATGCGCTGCTCAAATCGCTCGAGGAGCCACCGGCCCGCACGGTATTCATCATGTGTACCACTCACCCGCACAAAGTCCCCGAGACGATCCATTCGCGGTGTCAGCGGTTCGATTTCAGGCGCCTGTCGGTGGAGGATATCGTCGGCCGGTTGCGCGCCATCAGCGACGCCGAGTCGGTCGACGTGCCGGATGGCGCCCTGGCACTGATCGCGAAGCATGCGCTGGGTGGCATGCGTGACGCGATAACCACGCTGGAACAGCTCGCATCCTTCGGTGGCGGGACGATCGGCCTGGAGGATGTCGAAGGGCTGCTCGGCGAGATGGATGCCGACGCGCTCTTCGAGGCTGCGTCACTCATCCTCGAGCGCGACATAGCCGGCTCGTTCCGCTTTGTGGCGCGCCTTGCTGACACGGGCATCGACATGGGCGAGTTCGTCAAGGGACTCGTCAGACACTTCCGCGACCTGTTCGTGCTCGCTGCCGTCGGCGCTGACGTTGCGGTTGATGCCACATCACGCGATCTGGGACGCCTGCAGAGCCAGGCAACGCGCTTCGGTTCCGATCGAATAGGGCGGGTGCTCGAGATCCTGGAGCGGCTGACGACCGAGTTGCGTTATGCGGCGGACCAGCGACTGGCGGTGGAGGTCGCGATGACGCGCATGGCGCGACCGCACGGAGACCTCACACTCGAGTCGCTGGCGGAGCGCATCGACGCGCTCGAGTCGGGTGCGCCGCTCGTGGAGTTCGCCGGGGCGATGCGGGTCCCGGAGCCGTCGGTCGTTGTGCCGGCGCCCGTTGACGGACCCGAGGAGCACAGCGTGGACGCCGCCCCAGTGCCGAGCCCAACGATACCCGCATCCGTCGCCGTCTCGGGCCCGCAGCGGGGCGGCCGCGGCACTTCGGAGGTTGACCTGGACGTGGCTGCGGTCAAGCGCGCATGGCCGGCGGTGCTTGCCGAGATCAAGAAGATCCGCGCCCCGCGTGCGTACATATTCAACGGCACCGAGGCGGAGATCGTGTCCGGTACCTTGGTAGTCGAGTTCCCCGTCGACCAGGGATTCGCACTCGATCTTGCGCGTGAGACCGAGACACTCGGTGTGCTCAAGAGGGCTGTGAGATCGGTGCTCGGGCAGGAACCTCCCGTGGAGTACCGTCTGGGGCGCCAGGGCAGGTCCAGCGGAAGCTCCAATGTTGAGAACGACCGGGCCGAGCACGGTTCGCATGGCGCACCAGCAGCGCGTGAGGCGGTGCCGGAAGCACAGGATGGCCCGGAGACGGTCGGAGCCGGCGAGGAAGCCGGCATACAGGCGGTGCTTGCGGAGCTCGGTGGTGAGCTCATCGACGATGTCGTACCTGAAGCGGATGATGTCTGACGGATAGGAGTGTTCGTGAAGCCCAATATGCAGAGTGTGATGAAGCAGGCGCAGAAGATGCAGGCCGATATGGCCCGGATCCAGGAGGAGCTGAAGAACGAGCGCGTTGAAGCTTCGGTCGGGGGCGGTGCCGTCAAGGTCGTGATGACCGGAGACCTCGTCGTGGAGTCGGTCTCCATCGATCCTTCTGCGGTGGACCCGGATGACATCCCCATGCTCGAGGATATGGTCACCGCAGCGCTCAACGAGGCCATGCGCCAGGCTCAGGACCTCAGTGCGCGCAAGATGTCGGCTGTCACCGGCGGCCTCGGCTTGCCCGGAGGGTTGTTCTAGTCATGGCGTTCTATGCACCACCCATCGCGCGGCTTCTCGAGGAGCTTGAAAGGCTTCCGGGAATCGGCCCCAAGTCTGCGCAGCGGCTTGCGTATCACATCTTGCGTGGCGACACCGAGTCAGCACGACGTCTGGCCGATGCGATCGTCGAGGTGAAGCGTTCGATTCACTTCTGTGAGCGCTGCTTCAACTTCGCCGAGTCCGAGTTGTGCGATATCTGCGCGGACCCAGGTCGTGACGCCACCGTCATCTGTGTGGTGGAGGAGCCGCGAGATGTGGTGGCGGTGGAACGGACGGGCGAGTTCCGAGGGACCTACCACGTTCTGCAGGGTGCGATCTCGCCAATAGACGGCATCGGCCCCGACCAGTTGCGCGTGCGCGAATTGATCGACCGCGCGGGCCGCGGGTCGATCGCGGAGGCCATCATCGCAACAGATCCCGACATCGAGGGAGAGACCACTGCCCTGTACCTCGCGAGGCTTCTGAAGCCACTCGGCATCCGCGTGACCCGGATCGCATCCGGGCTGCCGGTCGGTGGCGATCTGGAATACGCGGACGAGGTCACGCTGGGCCGTGCGCTGGAAGCGCGCCGCGAGATGGAGTAATGGAAGATTCTAACAGCCGTTCACCGATTGGCGAATGCCGCTCGGCGTGGCGTGAAGGTCGGCCTCTACGGGCGCGCGCGTATCCTTGTAGGACTATCAAAGAGCACCTGACCCGGCTTCATGAGTCCAGTCCGATCTCAGGCCGTCCGGCCGACCTCGTCCCAGGAAGGGGGAGCCCATGCCACAACTGACGGAGATCCGCTGGCACGCCCGTGCCGGCCAGGGCGCCGTCACGGCAGCGAAAGTCGTTGCGGAGACCGCGCTCGCAGCCGACCAGTACATGCAGGCGATGCCCGAGTACGGCCCCGAGCGCATGGGGGCGCCGATCAAGGCGTTCACCCGCATCTCGACCGATCCGATCGAGATCCACTGCAACATCGAGAATCCCGACATCGTCATCGTTCTGGACGACTCGCTTCTCGACATCGTCGATATCGCCGAGGGTGTGCACGATGGAGGCGTCATCCTCGTGAACACCTGTACTCCACCCGACCAGGTCAAGACGAGGCTCGGAGTGGACGAGAGTGTCCGCGTAGCGTCAGTCGACGCATCCGGTATCGCTCTCGACACCATCAAGCGTGACATTCCAAACACCCCGATGGTTGGCGCGCTCATCAAGCTCACGAGTGTCGTGGACATGGACGCGTTCAAGGGTCTGTTGGCCAAGAACCTCTCAAAGAAGTTCGGCCAGGAGATGATCGACGCCAACTGGGCATCGGTCGATCGCGCATTCGAGGAGGTGACCGTGGCATGACGTGGGATATCTCCGGAATCGGTGAGTGGACGTACAAGCAGTTCCCCCCGGGTGCGGTCATCCCGGTCGGCGGCAACAGCGATGACTACATCACCGGCGGATGGCGCAGTGAGCGCCCGTGGCGTGATGACAAGAAGTGCACGCAGTGCCTGCTGTGCTGGGTCGTATGCCCCGACAGCTCCATCAACGTGGCAGACGAGAAGGTCACCACATTCGACCTGGATCACTGCAAGGGCTGCGGCATCTGTGCGCAGGTGTGCCCGGTCGATGCGATCGAGATGGTCCCTGAAGGTTGCGACCTGCCGGAGGTGAAGTAGATGGCAGAGCACAAGACACTCGCCACCACCGGCAACCTGGTGGTCGCGGAGGCGATGCGCCAGTGCAAGCCCGACGTGGTTGCGGCATATCCCATCACGCCGCAGACGACGATCGTTGAGGAGTTCGCGGGCTTCGTCGCCAAGGGCAAGACCGAGTGTGAGTATGTGACGGTGGAGTCCGAGCACTCGGCGATGAGCGCCTGCATCGGCGCATCGGCTGCCGGCGCCCGCGTCATGACAGCCACGTCATCGCAGGGCCTTGCGCTCATGTGGGAAGAGCTCCACATCGCAAGCGGCATGCGCCTGCCGATCGTCATGGCCAATGCCAACCGTGCGCTCTCGGCGCCCATCAACATCCACTGTGATCACAGCGACATCATGGGTGCCCGCGACACAGGATGGGTGACCTACTTCGCCGAGACAGCGCAAGAAGCGTACGACAACACGATCATGGCCGTTCGTGTGGCCGAGCATCCCGACGTGATGTTGCCGGTGATGAGCTGCCTCGACGGGTTCATCACCACGCACTCGATCGATCGGATCGATGTCATGGACGATGCTTCGGTCGCCGGCTTCGTGGGGGACTACAAGCCCGCTAATGCGCTTCTGGACACGGATGCGCCGGTGCTCCACGGTGCCTTCGCCGGTCTGGGCGGTCCGTTCTTCGAGTTCAAGCGTCAGCAGCGCGAGGCGATGGAGAACGCTCGTGCAGTCATCGGGCAGGTCGGTGAAGAGTACGCTGCACTCTCGGGTCGCCCCTTCAACGTTGTTGAGACGTGGGGCATGGAGGACGCCGAGGTCGCGATCGTGGTCCTCGGCTCCACTGCGGGCAATGCGCGCCATGTCGCGCGCGATCTGCGGGCACAAGGTCAGAAGGTCGGCGTGGTCAAGGTGCGCGTCTGGCGCCCGTTCCCGTACGCCGAGCTCGCTGAGGCTCTGAAGGGCCTCAAGGCGGTCGCGGTGCTCGATCGCGCTGAGTCCTTCGGCGCCGAGGGTGGGCCGCTCTTCCTCGAGGTCAGGGGCGCGCTGTACGACCTGGAGGAGCGTATCCCGGTCGTCGGCTACGTGTACGGCCTGGGCGGTGCTGACGTGAAGCTCGAACTGATGGAGCGTGTGTACCAGGACTTGTCCGACATTGCCGCTGGCGGTGTGGCTCCGGATAGCCTCGTCTACCTCGGCGCGCGAGAGGAGGCGTAGAGCCATGGCGAATCTGAAGGAACTGACGCATCGCGAGGACCGTCTCGCCGGTGGACACCGTCTCTGTGCCGGGTGTGGCGCTTCGATCGCCGTACGCCAGGTACTGCTCGGCGCTGGCGAGGACCCGGTCGTGGTCGGCTGTGCCACCGGGTGCCTCGAGGTGTCCACGACGATCTACCCGTACTCGTCCTGGAAGACCCCGTTCATCCATAACGCGTTCGAGAACTCGGCGGCCACGATCTCCGGTGTCGAGGCAGCGTTCAACGGCCTCAAGCGTGCGGGCAAGATCGATCCCGACAAGAAGGTCCGTTTCGTGGCCTTCGGCGGCGACGGTGGCACGTACGATATCGGCCTGCAGGCACTCTCCGGCGCCATGGAACGCGGGCACGACATGGTGTACGTCTGCTACGACAACGGGGCGTACATGAACACCGGCATCCAGCGTTCCTCGGCCACGCCGAAGGGCGCATGGGCAACCACCGCGGAGGTCGGTGCCGCGCAGGCTGGCAAGCGGCAAGTCCGGAAGGACCTGACCGCGATCATCGCCGCACACGGCGTGCCCTACGCGGCGCAGGCGTCGGTGTCGCACTGGAAGGATCTCACCACCAAGGCCGAGAAGGCGTTCAACACGCCCGGTCCGGCGTTCCTCAATGTGTTCGCTCCCTGCCCGCGCGGCTGGCGTATCCCATCGAGCATGACGGTCGAGATCGCCAAGCTGGCCGTGCAGACCGGATTCTGGCCGGTCTACGAGGTGGAGGGCGGTGTGTGGCGTCAGACGGTCAAGGTGAACAACAAGAAGCCGATCGAGGAGTTCCTCAAGCCTCAGGGTCGCTTCAAGCACCTGTTCGCCCCCGGAAACGAGGCGCTCCTCGCCGAGATCCAGGCTGATGTGGATCGCGCGTACGAGGGTGTTCTCAAGCGCTGCGCCGTGGAGTAGCGGCACGGGTCTTGCATATGTGCGGAAAGCGGGGGCTCCGATGCGTGTCATCGGGGCCCCCGATGCTAGAATGGCGCCAAGGTGCATCGCGCTATCCTGTGGATGCGCTTCCGATTCCAAGCCGACGTCCCTGGAGTCGCGCTTCATGAGGCAGAACCCGTTCGGCAGAAGCTTGAGCAGCCAGATCATCGGGCCGCTGATCATCGTCTCGGTGCTTATCGGCATCGTGGCCACTGTTGCCTCCGTGAATGTCCTTGGCGGAGTCACCCGGATGTTCGGTGAGGAGAGCGCCCGTACGACGGCTGAGTACGTTATCGCCGATCTCGGCCACCACGCGGCGAGCTCTGCGAGGGCGCTGCAGGTCCTTGCAGCGAGACCAGGGTTCCTGAGCGTTGTCTCCAGCCTTGACTCCGAGGAGATCGAGCATCACCTGCAGTTCTCCAACGAAGCGATCGACGTCGACATGATCGTTGTCATCGATTCCGACGGCACGCCGGTGGCGACAGTGTCGCGGGAGGCGGATCCCCAAGAGGTGACGCTTCCCGAGCGCAGCGCCTGGAAGACCGCCGTCGCATCCGGCAAACCGGTGGTTGTTCCCTTCGGCGACGGCTACGCGCTCTGGTCACAAGTCGACATCCCTACCGGGGGTGACGAGAACCTGGCGCTTGGCAGTGTTCTGCGGATCAACGACGGACTGTTGTCAGCTCTCGCGGTGAGCGAGCGGGCAGGCGTTCTCATCGCCGATCCGGCCGGGCGCTCCCTGGCCCTGCTCCGGCCGGACCAGGGGTCGGTTGCGGCGGTGGACCTTGCGAGCGATGCGAGGTTCAAAGAAGAGGTCCTGTCCCCGCTGATCGCCGATCCGGGGACGAGCGTCGTTTTCGACTCTCCCACTGGCTACTATCGCGTGGCGGCGGACGTCATCCCGCTCGCCACTGATCCCGCAGAGCACCTCCTGGTGATCTGCGGGGTGGATGCGACGGCCGCGCGCGAGGTGAGCATGACGACTACGCGATTCGTGCTCATGTGGTCGACGGTGGCGATCCTCGTTCTGATCGCAGTCAACTGGTGGGTCGTCCGATCGGTCACCACACCGCTCAAGGCCCTCGCCAGCGGCACGCGCCGTCTAGCCGAGGGCGACTTCAGCGCAAAGGTGGACATCACGGGCCCCGCGGAGGTCACCGAGCTCGCCGAGGACTTCAACCGCATGACCGATTCGCTCAGCGAGCGGAGTGAATCCCTCACGAAGAAGATCCTGGAGCTGGCGACGCTGTATGAGATGAGTCGCGCGCTCGGTTTGACGCTTGACCTCAAGACGCTGCTGGATTCTGTGCTCGAATCCGCCCTCAGGATCTTCGATGCCGAGATCGGCTACATCGTCATGCTGGATCGCGAGTCCGGTTCGCTCAGCTTGGAGGCGACGCGAGGCATCGGCCCGGAGGGCAAGGACTGGACGGTCACGGGCAATTCCATGTCCGAGTGGGTCATACGCGAGGGCCGTCCACTCATCTTCAATCCATCCACGGACGATGAGACCGCACGCAAGCCAGACTTGTACTCGGGCGCGCTTGCGGCGCTGTGTGTGCCTTTGCAGACGGCGGAGGGACCCATCGGATCGGTCACCGTCGGGACTCGTGACTCCGCGCGCCGTTTCACAAGCGATGACGTCCGGCTGCTCGCAACGATTGCCAACCACGTGACCATCGCCATCGGCAATATCGGTCTCTTCTCGAACGTCCAGGAGGCGTATCTGGCCACCGTCAGGGCGCTTGCCGCAGCAGTGGACGCCAAGGATCCGTATACGCGCGGTCACTCGGAGGGTGTTGCCACGTACGCCCTCATGATCGGACAGGAGCTCGGGCTCTCACAGGAACAGATGACGGCACTCGAGATGGCGGCCTATCTGCATGACATCGGCAAGATCGGCATCAGCGAGGATATCCTGCTCAAGCCCGGCAAACTCACTGACGCCGAGATGAGCCAGATGCGGCACCACCCGCTGATCGGGGCGAACATCCTCAAGCCGGTCGCATTCCCGTGGCCGATCGCTCCGGTCGTGCGCCATCATCATGAGCACTATGACGGCAAGGGCTACCCGGCGGGCTTGAAGACGGACGAGATTCCAGCGCTCGCCCGGGTGCTCACTGTCGCCGATGCGTTCGAGGCGATGGTGGCCGATCGTCCATACCGTCGCGGTCGTTCGCACCAGGAGGCGATCCTTGAGCTCGAACGCTGCGCAGGCACCCAGTTCGACCCGCGGATCGTAGAGGCATTCGTCACCGCGCTGGAGGAGCGAGAGGGGATCCTGCAGGGCCCCGCAGACCTTGAGATCAACATCGGGGATGACGAAGCACAGGCCGTCTTCATCGCGATTGCCGACGGGCTGTTCTCAAGCTTCCGCAGACTGGGTGGACCGCGGCTTGCCAACAACCTCGAGCGCGCGGTGAACAGCGATCTTGCGCAGCGGGGGATGCCGTTCGCCATCGAGGGCGGCAGGCTCGTATTGGGCTCGGCGGAGGAGTTGTCCGATCAGGAGTACGCCCGCCACCTCAGTGACGCGCTCAGTATCGTGCGCACGCGCATCGAGGAAGCGTCGGGAGCAGCACTGGCGGACCATTTCCTGGGCGAGGCGGTCGCGACGCTGCCCGATCGCATGAGAGCGCATGCCGAGCGTCTGGGGTTCGCGCCAACGATCTGATCGCACCTGGCGGCGAGGGGGCTGCTTGTTGGTACACTACGTACCACTCGCAGGCGCGGCGGCAGGTGCCGCATGGTTCCAGGAAGGCTCGAATGGCCATCATCGTCCAGAAGTACGGCGGCACGTCGGTCGGCTCTCCGGAGCGTATGCGCGCGGTGGCTCGCCGGATCGTGGCAACAGCGGATGCTGGCAATCGTGTCGTCGCGGTGGTCTCGGCGATGGGCGACTTCACCGATGAGCTCGTGGATCTTGCGGTGCAGGTCGATCCCGAACCGCCGGAGCGCGAGATGGACATGCTGCTCGCCACCGGTGAGCAGGTGTCGATCGCACTGCTCGCCATGGCTATCCACGCCGCAGGCAGACGTGCGATCTCGTTCACCGGTCCGCAAGTGGGAATCGTCACCGATCACGGTCACACAAAGGCCAAGATCCTTGAGGTGCGTGCCGATCGTGTCCGTGCGGCACTGGACGATGGCCAGATCGTCATCGTCGCCGGATTCCAGGGGATGACGCCCGACGGGCATATCACGACGCTCGGCCGGGGTGGCTCGGACACCACGGCGGTCGCACTTGCCGCGGGGATCAGAGCCGACTTGTGCGA
>CAZOSR010000027.1:0-14869 GCA_964582445.1 uncultured Coriobacteriaceae bacterium
CACCGCCGATGATCACATCGCCCACGTAGCACACGGCAGCTTGCCCTGGCGCCGCACAGACCGGCTCATCCATCGCGATCTCGAGCCTCGGGCCCGAGCGTACCACGGTACCGCCCACCGCGGTCGTTCGCGCGCGCACACACACGGCAACGCCGCACGAGTCCTCACCGTACCAGACGGCTTCGTCCGCGACGATCAGCCTGCTCTCACAGCACTCGCGTGGACCGGCGATCACTGCGTTTCGTGTGACATCAACGCCGGACACGTAGAGCGGCCCGGCACCGCCCGGAAGCCCCTTTCGCTGGCCCACGGTGTAGTGGCATAGACCGCGATGCGTTCCAATCACCTCGCCGGTGAGATCGAAGATCGGACCCGGGGTGCACGCCGTCGGCACCCGATCGCACACGAACGCTCCTGCGGTCGTCCCGGATAGGAAGCATACATCCTGGCTGTCCGCTCTCTCGGCCACTGGAATGCCCATCTGCGCCGCGAGAGCCCGGACCTCGCGCTTTGTCCGCGTACCGAGCGGGAGATCGACACGCGAGAGCGATGCAGCGGGTACCCGGTACAGGAAGTACGACTGGTCTTTGTCCGGATCGAGGGCGCGGGCGATGCGTGGCCCCCCGGGGGTCTCGACGATGCGCGCGTAGTGCCCGGTCACCAGTCGTTCGGCGCCACCGGCCTCCGCCGCATCCAGCAGGAGGCCGAGCTTCACGTGCTCGTTGCACATGATGCAGGGATTGGGGGTGATACCGGAGGCGTAGGCTGAAACGAACGGTTCCACCACGTACGCCTCGAAAGCCTCATGGGCGTCGACCACCACGTGCGGAATCCCGAGTGCTGCCGCAACCTCGGCAGCCTGCTCGACCGCCGTCGCACCGATTCCAAGATCGAGTGTGACACCCGTGACATCAGCACCGAGCTCGAGCGCCAGCGCTGCAGCTGCTGCTGAGTCCACTCCACCGGAAAGGGCGACCCACACTCGCACGAGGCTCACCCGTGCCGAAGAGCGGCGATCGCCCCAACAGCCGCCTGAACGAACCGGCGGACATCATCCGCAGTCGTCCAGCGCCCGACGGTTATCCTGAACGAGGCGCTGTCGCCCCCGCCAACCGCGCCAATGGCCTGCAGGACATGACTCGTGTGGCCGCTCCCGGAGGAACAGGCACTGCCGGCCGATACCGCGAAACCGGCCTCGTCCAGTCGGAGGAGCAGTTGCCCGCCATCGCACCCGGGAATGCCGATGTTGGTGAGATGCGGCAACCGCTCGGCGCCCGATCCGTGTATCACTATCGGTGACGCGGCTTCAGCAAGGCCGCGCTCGATGACGTCCCGCAGGTCACGCAACCTCCCCGTCATCGCAGCACGTTCCTCGTCCATCAAGTCCAGGGCCCGCGCAAACGCCATGGCGCCGGCAACGCTCTCCGTCCCGCTTCTGCGTCCCGACTCCTGACCCCCGCCACGGAGCAGCGGCTCCATCGGCGTACCGTGCCGCAGGTAGAGGATCCCCGTGCCCTTGGGCGCATAGATCTTGTGACCTGCTGCGGAAAGTGCGTCGACACCCAGTTCATGAACATCGATACCGATCTTGCCGAGTGACTGCGCTGCGTCTGTGTGGAAGTAGGCATCCCGCTCATGCGCCAGCCGGGCGATGGCAGCGATGTCTTGCACCGTGCCGATCTCGTTGTTCGCGTGCATGACCGAGACAAGCGCAGTCTTGCCGGACAGGGCACGCCCGACCGAGCCCGGATCGACCCTCCCCGACTGGTCAGGCATCACCCGATCGACAGTGAAGCCTTCGCGCTCCAGGGTTCCAGCCGCCTCCAGGACAGCATGGTGTTCGAACGCGCTGATCACCACGTGCTTGTCTCGCCCGGCCGCCGCCGCCCGCCGCGCTATCCCGAGAACGGCGGTGGTGTCGGACTCGGTGCCTGACCCGCAGAAGACGATCTCTCCAGGATGCGCGCCAACACTCCGGGCCACATCCCCCCGTGCGCGCTCCAGCGCCGCACGCGCCGCACGCCCTTCGGCATACAGCGAGCTCGGGTTGCCTGGTAGCGTCCGGAGGGCCTCGTCCATCACGTCGGCAACGCGTGTGTCCACCGGCGTCGTCGCAGCGTAGTCCAGGTACACCCGGCTCACCGCTCACTCACCGCCGGTTCGTATGCTCGTGCAACTGCGGATGCAAGAACCCCCGCGTCGATGCCGGCACTCGGAGCAAGCAGCGCGACTGCCTCCTGGTGCGTGATGCGATCCCCGCAACACAGCCTGCCGAGACGCTCGAGGTCATCGAGGGCGATCACCCGTACGCGCCCACATGCACCACGGTGACGGATGGCAACCGTGAACGCTGAGACCGACTCCAGGTGCGCAACAACGAACAGCACCGCAGCGGATCCCTGATCCACCGCGTCGGACCCTGCGACCGAATCGACAAAGTGCACCGCTGCGGCCGGCGTGAGCACGCGCTCGCTCAGGCGGGTGCCGATGGACACCCCGGTCGGCGACAACCAGATCCCTTCCGGTCCCACATCGAAACCTAGCGATTCGCCGGCCTTGCCCACCCGCTCCCGCATCTCGTGACGCAGACGCGCCTCAAAGCTGGTCCGTGGCGTAGGCACACTGACTACGGCATCGGGCATCGCTTCGGCGACTATGCGGCTGTCCACGCCCGGATGACCGGACGTATCGGGCGCGTCGGCAGTCACATCGGATGCTGGAGTGGACCACTGGTCGGCCAACGGTATCCTCTCGTCCGCAGTCGTGCAGGCATACTATCCTACCGCACGCAGAAACCGTGCCGACACCCACGAACGATGACCGCCGGGCCGGACCCGCTGACCGTTCGTCAAATCGAACACACCGTCGCTTGTTCGACTATCGGGCCTTTGCTATGGTGACGTTCCCTCCCGGATACGCTCCGGGATTCACTGAGGACAGGTGGTCCAAGGTTGATAGCCACAGGGTGGCGAGAACCCACTGGATAGCCCCGCGGAACGCCCGGTGCCGGAAACGGTGGCCGGGCGTTCTCTTCGTCCGACCATCCGTGCGACCACCCCATTACCGTGGCCCGGATCCGCGTTGAGACGCCTAGCGTCCCCCGTCGGCAAGATCACGCAGCATCGCGCCGAGCCCCCGACGCTCAGCGGAGACCGTGGCGCCTTCAGGATCTGCCGTCATGAAGCGCTCGACATACCTCGCGAGCACGTCCACCTCGAGGTTCACCTGGTCGCCGATCGCCTTGCTCTTGAGCGTCGTGACTGACTCGGTCTGAGGATCGACCGCAACGGTGAAGCCTTGTGGCGCTACCTTGCCCACCGTCAGCGAGACGCCGTCGATGGCGATCGGCCCCTTCTCGACCACATACCGGAGCACGTTCGAAGGGGCCTGGAACTGATAGACGGAGAACTTGCCGGCGTGCTGACGGAGTTCAAGCCGGCCGATCCCATCGGCAACACCGATCGTCAGATGACCGCCAAGCCGGTCCGAGAGCCTGAGTGCACGCTCGAGATTGACCTTCTCCCCCTGAACCAGGGTGCCCAACGTCGAGGTGTCGAGCATCTCAACACTCACGTCTGCAAGGAACGCCCCGCGGATGAACTTGGCCACAGTGACTCGCACGCCATTGACGGCGATAGCGTCACCGATCTGCATGTCTCGGCCGAACTCGGGTGCATAGACCTCCATCCGCATACCGCCAGACGAACGATCGGCACGCGTGATGACGCCTTCGCACTCGATCAGACCAGTGAACATGCGCTGAACTCCTTCCGGGGACGCGATACGGAGTCTACACCATACGGCTTAGCGCGCTGCGCCTGAGCTCCTTCAGCGCTGTCGCCGGGTCATCGGCACCGAATATCGCATTGCCGGCGACCAGCATGTCCGCGCCAGCGCCCACTACCAGCGGCGCCGTTGTGGTGTCGATGCCGCCATCGACCTCGATCCGAGGGGTCACACCTGCCGCACGGCACATACCGGCGATCTCGGCTACCTTCGCTACCGACGAGCCGATGAACGACTGGGCTGCGAAGCCCGGGTTCACGCTCATCACAAGGATCTGGTCCACATACGGAAGTACTTCGGCAATCGCCGCAGCAGGGGTACCGGGGTTCAGCGTGATGCCGGCCTGTGCGCCGCCCTCGCGAATCGCGGCGAGCGTGCGATGTACGTGGGTGGAGGCTTCGATGTGCACGGTGACGACGTCAGCACCCGCATCCACGTACCACCGGGCCGTTCCGTCCGGATCGCTGACCATGAGGTGTACGTCGAGGGGCTGACGTGCGACACGCTTGATGGCTTTGACGACCGGCGGACCGATCGTCAAGTTCGGCACGAAGTGACCATCCATGACGTCAACATGAATGAAGTCGGCACCGGCGTCCTCTACCAGCTCGATGGCCTCGGCCATCCGTGTGAAGTCGGCCGAGAGAATCGACGGCGCGATCGTGAGTCCGTGTGCCACCGGCGTACACCCCTTCAACGTCGAGCTCCCACGATCGGAGCCGCCTTCGGTCGTCCTACTCCACGAGCCCCATACCGTGGAACTCGTCAACGGCAGCGCGGCCCATCAGGATCGATGCCGCCTCGCCCGGAACGTGCCCCTCGTAGAGGATCGCGCGGACCTGACGGGTGATCGGCATCTCGATATCCAGCTTGGCGGCAAGATCGTCGAGCGCGATCGCGCTCTTGGCACCCTCAGCGACCATGTGAGTCTCAGCAGCGTAGCTTTCCACCGTACCGCCGCCAGCGACCCACTCTCCGAGCGCGCGGTTTCGACTGTGGTGGGACGTGCAGGTCACTATCAGATCGCCCATACCGGCAAGACCCATGTAGGTCATCGGATTGGCGCCGAGGTGGACGCCCAACCGGCTCATCTCGGCCAAGCCCCGTGTCATCAGCGTGGCTTTCGTGTTGTCCCCGTAGCCCAACCCGTCTACCATGCCTGCCGCGACCGCCACCACGTTCTTGGACGCGCCGCACAGTTCTACGCCAACGACGTCGGGATTCGTATACACCCGGAACGTCGGGGCCATGAAGAGATCCTGGAACATCCGTCCGACCTGCTCATCGTACGCAGCCACGACGGTGGCCGACGGAACGCCCCGAGACACTTCCTCGGCATGGTTTGGGCCGGAGAGCGCCGCAAGACGCGACCGGTTTCCCAGCACTTCTTCGAGGATCTGCGTCATGCGCATGAGCGTGTTCTGCTCCACGCCCTTCGCCAGATTGATCACCGGCGTGGATGACGGAAGATGCTCGCTCATCGCCTCGGCAACACCGCGTACTCCGTGACTCGGCGTCACGACGACAACGGCAGTGGCCCCATCAACGGCTTCCTCGATGATCGGCGTGGACCGGACACCCGGTCCGAGCTGGATCTCGGACAGGAACATCGGGTTCCGGCCGTCGGCGTTGATGCCCTCCGCGATCTCGGGTTCGCGCGCCCAGACGGTCACATCGTAGGCCTTCTCCCCCAGGAGCCAGGCGACCGCCGTACCCCACGAACCGGCTCCGATGACGGCGACCTTCATCGTTCCTCACGCCCTTCGTCCTCCGGGACCGGCCGGACCTCATCCCACATCCGTCGCCTGAAGGAGATACGGTGCTCCTCCCCGCGACGTATCCGGCCGATGTTGGACCGGTGCTTCCAGATCACGTATGCAGCCACCAGGACCGCGAATACTGCCAACGCGTACCGCTGCGGGTACGCGATCAAGCATACAACGGGAAACGCTGCCGCGATGACGATCGATCCCAGAGACACGTACTTCCATACTGCAACGGTGATGATGAAGATGGCGATCATCACCACCGCCACACGGGGCGCCGCGACGATAATGGCTCCGGATGCGGTTGCCACACCCTTGCCTCCCCGGAAGCCCAGGAACGGCGAGAGCGTATGGCCCGCGACTGCGGCCATGGCGCCGAGGACGATGAACCAGTCCAGCCCGGTCGACCCCCATGCATCGGGTGCAAGCGCCATTGCCAGCCACACACCGACCGCACCCTTGAGGGCGTCCAGCGCATAGACGCTCAACCCCGGCGCGGCGCCGAACACCCGGAGGACGTTAGTCGCTCCGGTGTTGCCGCTTCCGAAGTCGCGTATGTCCTGCTTCCAGAACAGTCGCACGACGATGACTGCGAAGGGGATCGAGCCAACGAGATACGCTCCGAGTACGGTCCCGGCTATCCGCAAGACCTCGCTCACGTCAGCTCTTCTGCCGGAATCGCAGTCGAAGAGGCGTACCTGAGAAGTCGAACGCTTCACGCAACCGGTTCTCGAGATACCGCTCGAAGTTGGGATCGACCATGCGCGGATGGTTCGCGAAGAAGGTCAGCACCGGTGGCTGCGTCCCTGTCTGCGTCACGTAGTTCAGCCGCAGCATCTTGCCGCCCTTCGAGACCGTGTGGCCCGTGGCGCGCAACTCGGTGAGCAGACGATTCAGCGCACTTGTGGGGATCTCCTGCGAGTACGCATCGTAGATGGTCGAGATCATGGGCAAGATCTTGTGAACACCCGTACCGGTCAGCGCACTGACTCGGACCACAGGAGCGTATCCCACGAACCCGAGCTTCTCAGGTAGTCGTGCCACAAGCTCGATCTTCTCTTCAGGCGTCTGCAGGAGGTCCCACTTGTTGAGGACCACGAGCATGCCGCAGCCACGCTCCTCGGCGAATCGGGCGATGCGTTGGTCCTGATCGGTGACGCCTGTCTCGGCGTCCACGACCAGCAGCGCCACATCCGCACGGTCGATCGCCCGCATGGCTCTCACGAAACCGTAGTACTCCACGGACTCGTCGATCTGGGACTTGCGGCGCAGGCCCGCGGTGTCGACGAGCCGATACGTGCGATCCTCGTGCTGCAGCACGGTGTCGATGGCATCACGTGTGGTGCCGGCGACATCCGACACGATCGCACGTTCCACGCCCAACAGCTTGTTGTACAGCGACGACTTCCCGGCGTTCGGCTTGCCGATGATCGCGATGCCGATGGCGTCGGTCTCAGGCTCGGATTCGACCTCGGGAAGCGCCTCGACGATCGCATCGAGAAGGTCGCCGGTCCCGTGCCCATGCACGGCCGACACCGCCCAGGGCTGGCCCAGACCGAGGTTCCAGAACTCGTGGATCGCTTCCTCTCGACCCGGTGTGTCGAGTTTGTTCACTGCGAGGAAGACCGGCGTCTTCTGCCGACGCAGAAGCCCGGCGACCTCCTCGTCCCCGGAGGCGATACCCACCGCGCCATCCACGAGGAAGACGACGACGTCCGCCTCCTGGGCAGCCACGACGGCTTGTTCGCGGATCGAGTCGCCGAACCGGTCGTCGGTGGTGAACTCGATGCCGCCCGTGTCCACGAGCATGAACTCGCGGCCGTTCCAGTCGGCTCGATGATAGCTGCGGTCCCGGGTGACACCGCTTGCGGGATGCACGATGGCGTCCTGCGCCTGGATGAGCCGGTTCACGAAGGTGGACTTGCCAACGTTCGGCCGCCCCACCACCGCGACGATGGGAAGTGTCATGAGTGTGTCCGTCCTGTTCGAGTCGTCAGGGCCCGGGCCAGAGCGGCCCCGTCGCTGCCGACCAGCCGGACATCACCACCTGAACGTTCACCAAGCGTGTGCGCCGGTACATCGTCGAGCAACAGCCCGTCGGAGTTTACTACAACCTCTGGTACGAGGTACGTACCCTCGGCTCCGTCCGTAGCGACGGCCTCGGCGATATCTCCGCCCCCAAGCAGTCCTGCGACCGACACGTTCCCCCCGAACAACCTGTTCTCCACTGCGAGCACGCCGATCTGCGCAAGACCGTTCGCATCCAGAAGGCCTCTCAGCACGGGGGCGAACAGCGTTCCGGTCACGACCGTGAGAGCGTGATGCTTGTCTGCGCGACCCGCGGCTCCAGCTTCGCGCAGCGTGCGCTCGAACTCCTCCACGAACGCGCTGGCAAGACCGATGCCGTTCTCATACTGGGGGAAGTCATCGTACTGGGCAGGGTCCGGCAGATCCGCCCCTGCAAGCAGGTACAGCTCGTCGGCTGCATAGACCCATCCCGCGCCACGTTCTGTGCGCATCCGCTCCTGCCACTCGTGCGTCAGCGCGAGGACAGAACGTGCCAAGCCGGCATCGAAGGACTCCGCAAAGCGCTGCTGGTGCCCGGTGAACCCCATCGGAACACACCCGACGGAGGCGATGCCCTCGCGCGCCGCAAGGTAGCCGAGCGTCTCCTCCAGCACGTCCCCATCGTTCACGCCGGGCACGAGCACGATCTGCACGTGCATCTCGATTCCAGCCTTGAGGAGCGTGTCCACTATCTCCAGAGCGCGATCCTCCACCGTGGGGCACATGAGCCGCTGTCGCACCACAGGGTCGACCGCATGCACCGAGACATGAAGCGGTGACAGGTGCTGCCCGACGATGCGCTCCACATCGTCCTCGGCAAGGTTCGTCAGCGTGACGAAGTTGCCCGAGAGGAACGAGAGCCGGAAATCATCGTCACGGACGTACAGGGACGCGCGAAGTCCGGCGGGGAGCTGCGACACGAAGCAGAACGCGCACGCGTTCTCGCACTCACGGATGCCATCGAATAGCGGGGCCTGGAAGGATACGCCGAGCGGTCCGGGACCGCTCCTGCGCACCGTCAAGCAGAGCTCCCGTCCGTCACGCTCGACGGTCAGGTCGGAGGCTGGTTCATCGGTCAGCCAGAGCCAGTCGATGACGTCGCGGACCGGCGTGCCGTTCACTGTGCGAACGATGTCGCCAACACGGAGGCCCGCCTTGTACGCATCACCCGGCGCTACCGCTGCTACCCGCCCCGCACCCGCACCGGGCCCGGGATACGGCCGTATGCGACCGTACGGTTCACTCATCGTCCGGCAGTGATTCGATCGCGGCGATAACGCCCTGGATCTGCTCGTCGGGGGTGGACGCCCCCGCGGTGACACCAACCACGGATGCGCCGTGGAACCACGCCCCATCCAACTCGGACGCCGTCTCGACGTGGTGGGTCCGCGCGTTCCTCGCCCGGCAGATCTCCGTCAGGCGTGTGGTGTTGCCCGAGTTGTGCCCGCCCACGACCACGATGACGTCCACCTGCTCGGCGAGCTCGGCTGCGGAGGCCTGGCGTTTGGCGGTGGCACTGCAGATCGTGTTGCAGACACGCAGCTCTGCGGTGCGCGGCAGCAAGACGTCCACGACCTCGCGCAGGGTAGAGAGTTGCTGTGTCGTCTGTACGACAACGCCGATCCTGCGGGGAAGGCGCGCAGGAAGGTCCGACGCGTGTTCCACGATGACAGCCTCGCCACCCGCATGCGCGAGGATGCCCTCCACCTCAGGATGGTCCGATTCGCCCACGATGATGACGCCATAGCCTGCCGATGCCAGCTCGGCGGCACACGTGTGCGCCGCTCGCACGAACGGGCACGTGGCGTCCACAACGGAGAGTCCGCGCTCCTCAGCTTCCAGGATCACCGCTGGGTCGACGCCATGCGACCGGATGACCACCGTACCCTCGGCGATGTCATCAAGAGAGGATGCGACACCCACTCCACGCTCCTGAAGTGCGGCGACCGCCTGGGGATTGTGGATGAGCGGACCGAGCGTAGCCACCCGACCGCCCGTGGTAGCAGCTTCGGACGCAAGCTTGAGAGCGCGCTCGACGCCGTAGCAGACACCTGCATGCCGTGCGACAACGACCTTCACACCGGACCTCCATCGGTCATGCGCAGGAGTGCGCTGATCTCGTCCATCATACGCGCGGTCACTGCGGCCACCCGTTCCTTGCGGCCAGCATCCGGTGCGACCTGCGTTGGATCGATCGGCTCGCCCACGTGGATCGTCACACGCGCCAACCGGGGCAGCGAGGCTCCTCGGGGCATGGCGCGGTCGGTGCCCACGAAGGCCACCGGCAGTATGGGTGCACCAGCCCGCAGCGCGATGAACGCGGCACCACCCTGTGCCTCACCCACAGGCTCGGATGAGCCGGCCTGCCGTCGGCTTCCCTCGGGAAACACACCCACCAACCGCCCGGAGCGCAACAGCTCTGTGGCCGTGACGATCGCAGCGCGGTCTGGCTCGCCCCTGTTCACCGGGAATGCCCACAGTCGCGGAAGCAACCACGCGACGAAGCCCTTCACAAACAACTCGCTCTTTGCCATGAAGTGCACCGGACGGGGCGATACGCACCACAGCAACATGGGATCGAGGTAGGAGACGTGGTTGCCCGCGAGGAGCGCGCCGCCCGGTGGAATGCGCTCGGCGCCGACGATCCGCGTGCGGAAGAACAGTGGCAGCACACGCCCCAGGGTCGCCCGAACCATGCGTGCCAGACGATCGTTCATCACACCGTCTCCGTGAGTGCGACGATCGCGTCCACCACCTGCTCTACACTCAGCCCTGTGGTATCCAGCAGCGTCGCATCCTCAGCAGCCTCAAGCGGGCTGATCGCGCGCGTGGAATCGTACGTGTCGCGGCGATGAAGACGCGCCTGGACTTCGTCCTGCTCGACGGCGAGTCCCTGAGCGGCAAGGTCGAGCTTGCGTCTGCGCGCACGCTCCTCCGGCGAGGCGGTCAGGTACACCTTCACCGCTGCAGCCGGGAACACCACCGTGCCGATGTCGCGGCCCTCGGCAACGGTATCCCGCTCCCCCGCCAGTTCACGCTGACGCTGCACCAGCGCGGAGCGCACTCCCGGCACCGCGGACACCGCACTCACTGCGGCATCCACCTCGGGAAGACGGACCGCGGTGGTGACGTCGTGCCCCGCGATGCGCACACACGTGGCGATGCTGGCGCCGTCAGCGTACTCAAAGGCCACAGGGTGGTTCTCCGCAAGCAGGGTCAGCCTGTCGGCGTCATCGGTCTCCACGCCGTCGTGAAGCGCAAGCCAGGTCACGGCGCGGTACATCGCCCCGGTATCAAGATGCCTGATGCCGAGACGGTGCGCCACAGCCTTGGCGACGGTTGACTTGCCGCTGGCGGCGGGACCGTCGATTGCGATGATCACGAAGGGCCTCCGGTGCAGGTGGACGGGCAACGCGGATTCTACCATGCGCTAACCCTCCGCACCCCCGGCAAGAAGCCCCCGGATGTCGTCGTAGAACGCCGGATACGAGATGTCCACAGCCTCGATACCGCCCACGTGCACCGTGCCGGATGACACAAGGCCCGCAACCACCCAGGTCATCGCGAGCCGGTGATCGGCGAGCGAGGACAGTCGTGCGTCGCCGAGCGTCGCCGGGCCGCGTACCTCGAGCCAGTCATCGCCCGCGTCCACGTCGGCCCCGAGTGCGCTCAGACCCGCACGGATCGCCTCCAGGCGGTCGGACTCCTTGACCCGCAGCTCGCCGATCCCCTCGAAACGCGTGGTGCCGTTCGCTTGAGTGGCAACCAGCGCGAGAACCGGCACCTCGTCGATCAGAGCGGGCGCATCTGTGGCGCGCACGGTGACACCCCGAAGCTCGCTCGCGCTGGTGATCACCATCGTCCCCACGGGCTCATTCCCCATGGCCGGCAGATCTTTGAGCGTGATGTGCGCGCCCATGTCCCTGAGCACATCCACATAGGCTATGCGTCCGGGGTTGAGCCCCACGTTGGGAAGCAGCACCTTGCTGCCTGGCACGAGCGTTGCCGCTGCCACGATGAACGCCGCCGAGGAGGGGTCTGCAGGGACTATCACCTGCGCGGCCTTGAGGGCCGCGGGGCCAGCGATCGATGCGGTCAGTCCGTTCCGCTCGACCGCAACGCCGAACACCGGCAGCATCCGCTCGGTGTGATCGCGGCTCTTCGCAGGCTCGGTCACGCTCGTAACGCCCGTGGCGCGGGCGCCCGCAAGAAGGACTGCCGACTTCATCTGAGCGCTCGCGACCGGCAGGGAGTATGCGACCGGTGTCAGCTGACCCCCGCGAACGCGCATCGGAAGGGTGCCGCTCTCCGAGGTCACAACGTCCGCGCCCATCTCACGCAGCGGTGCCGCGATGCGCTCCATCGGCCGCCCCGACAGCGACGCATCACCCGTGAGCACCACATCGAGCGGCCACCCTGCGAGCACGCCTGCGAGCAGGCGCACCGTTGTGCCCGAGTTGCCGCAGTCGATCTCTCCGGACGGTTGCCCGGGACCAGTCTCACCCCACCCGCGCACCCGGAGCTGCATGCCCCGTTCGTCACGATGCACCACCTCGACCGACGCCCCCAACGCCTCCACTGCCGAGATGGTGGAGCGCACGTCGGCGCTGTCGAGCACGCCCACCAGGAACGACTCGCCCTCGGCCATAGCGGCCAACAGCACCGCTCGGTGGGACATCGACTTGTCGGTGGGTAGGCGCAGTTCCCCCACGAGACCGTTGGCGGCCCGGCTCACTGTGGTTTCGCTCATGCTCACGCCTCCTCAAGGGGAGCCAGACCCGGCTCGAACCCGCGCGAACGCAGATCGGCGAGCAGCGCGGCGGTGTCCCCTTCATCGGTCAGAACGAGTCGCAACACGGCGCTGTCCTCGGACTGATGGTCGATCTCGATGTCCTCGATGTTACATCCCGCACGACTCACCGCGGTCGTCACGATGCCCACGACCCCCGGACGATCGCTCACTGCCACGGTGAGCTCGCGCAGCGTTGCAGTGGCGGGCACCCATTTCGCGGGCAGCGCCCGCCGTACGTCCGCAGGGCCGGCCAGCCAGGCGCGCACCGCGTCCGCATCACCCTCGTCAAGCGCCGATGCGAACCGCTCCAGCACTCCGCCGAGGTCGCGCACACCGCGCGCCAGCGCATGAGCGTTACCGAGGCAGATGCCCGTCCACAGGTCAGGGTCGCCTGCCGCGATGCGCGTCATGTCCTTGAAACCACCGGCGCCAAGACGCAGCAGATCAGCGCCCATCTCGCCCGCTCGCGTCACGGCGAGGTCCACCAGCGCTGCGGCGGTCACGTGCGGGACGTGGCTCACCACGGCTACTGCCTCGTCATGCTGGTCCGCCTCGATCGAAAGAACCCTCGCACCGAGAGCCGTCACGAAGTCGTGCACCGTCCGGTACGCATCCATATCCGTCACCTCGGTGGGCGTGAGCACGTAGTACGCCCCATCGAAGAGCGTCGCCGAGGCTGCCGTCACGCCGCTGCGCTCAGAACCGGCCATCGGATGGCCTCCCACGAAGCGGTAGAGGGCCCCGGTCGCCCGGGCATCGCGGGCCGCCTCCACAACCGCGCGCTTGGTCGAGGACACGTCGGTCACCAGCCCCGAATAGCCGAGTCTGGCAAGACTCCCGAGCCACGCGGCAGCCTGCACCGGCGGAACCCCGAGCACCACCAGATCGTCATGTCCACCGCTGAACCACCCTGCGTCGATCGCATCGCCCGGAGTCAACGCTTCATCCGCGACCCCGGCTTCGACCGCGTATGCCAGTGCTGATCGATCCGTATCGACTGCATGGATCGGAAGCTCCGGAAGGGCCCGACGGGCGGCAAGCGCAACCGAACCGCCGATGAGGCCGAGCCCGATCACCGTGAGGCGGGAGACGCTCACGCGACCACACCCAGAATCCGCTTCTCCAGTGCGAGCCTCGGACCCAGGTCCTCCATGAGAGCCGCGAATTCACCGGGCGTGAGCGACTGCGGGCCATCGCAGCGGGCACGCTCCGGGTCAGGATGCACTTCGATCATGAGCCCGTCAGCGCCAGCTGCGACCGCTGCGCGGGACATCGGCGCCACCAGCTCACGACGGCCACTGGCATGGGACGGATCAGCGATGACGGGCAGATGCGTCAGGGACTTGAGAGCGGCCACCGCACCCAGGTCGAGCGTGTTCCGGGTGTACGTCTCGAAGGTCCGAATGCCCCGCTCGCACAAGATCACGTTGCGGTTCCCACCCTTCAGGACGTACTCGGCTGCTGAAAGCAGTTCCTCGATCGTGGCTGAGAGCCCTCGCTTGAGGAGCACCGGGCGCTTCATCGTGCCAAGCTCGTCGAGCATCATGAAGTTCTGCATGTTCCGCGCTCCGACCTGGAGGATGTCCGCATACTGTGCAACGGTCTCGGCATCGCGGACGTCGAGCACCTCGGTCACAACCGGAAGATCCACTGCCTCCCCTGCCTGCTTGAGCAGCTTCAGACCGTCGATGCCCATACCCTGGAACGCGTACGGGCTGCTGCGTGGCTTGTACGCGCCACCCCTCAGCATCGTAGCCCCGGCGGCTTTCACCGCTCGCGCCGTGGTCATCATCTGTTCCTCGGACTCGATGGAACACGGTCCTGCTATGACGCCAAACGCGCCCCCGCCGATCGATGAGCCGCGCACGGTCACCACGGTATCGTCAGTCTGGAAGTCCCGGCTGACGAGCTTGTACGGCTTCAAGACACGGATGACCTGCTCTACGCCCGGCAGGCCCTCGAAATCGAGCGTGTAGATGACCTCTCGATCACCGATCACGCCGATGATGGTCTTGATCTCGCCACGGGAGAGGTGAGCCTCGGCACCGGCCTCCTGCAGCAAGTCGACCACGTGCTGGATATCGCCAGCCGACGCGTGGTCCCTCATGACAACGAGCATGTCTATCACCCTTCCCCTGGAACGCGACGGTGCGCGGTCCGTGACGGTCGTCTCCGCGGCCGTCGAGTCCCGGTGCGCCTTTCAGACGCTGCCGAGGCGGGCGATGACCGCTTCGAACGCTTCGATCGTGCGACGGGATTCCTCGGGAGTCCCCACACCCACGCGCAACGCCGGTGTGGTGCCGAACCCGCGCACGATGACCCCCTCCTCGAGGAGGCCCTCGAACACTTCGACCGGCTTCTCCGTCCTGATCCAGACGAAGTTCGTCTCCGACGGCACCCAATCGATGCCGAGCCGGTCGAAGCCCGAATAGAGGTACGTCTTCTGTTCTTGGTTCTC
>CAZOSR010000028.1:0-14691 GCA_964582445.1 uncultured Coriobacteriaceae bacterium
GCCGGGATCGCGCTTGCTCTCGTGGCGATCGTGATCGTAAGCATCGCGCCGGACGAGCAGCTGCACGAACCCTTCCATGAGTACCGCCCGCGGCTCGCCCTCGGTCTCGCGATCCTCTCCGGCGTGGGATTCTCGGGTGGCTTCATCGCGCTCTCGTTCACCGCCGCGGAGAGCGGGCTCACGCCGATTCTTGCGGCGCGTCTGGTATCCATCACGGTGGCCGTGGTGCTTGCGATGCGCGTGGGCAACGGCTTTCCTGTCGACCGCTCCGCGCTCAAGCCGACCATCGGTGCCGGGGTCGCTGACGTGCTCGCCAACGTCACGATGCTCACTGCCATACGCATCGGTCCACTTGCCGTGGCCTCGGTCCTGGGTTCGCTGTTCCCGGTGGTCGTAGTGGCGCTCGCCCGCATCTTCCTCAAGGAGCGCCTGCATGCCTGGCAGAAGGCCGGCGTTGTGTTGGCTGTGGCGGCAGTGCTTCTCTCGGCTGCTCCCTGAGCGTTCTGTCGAGCGCGCGGTCATGGTGTTCGGGTACGCTTGTCTGTGCAGCGGTGGTGCCACCGCAGTGAGGAGAAGCAGATGATCGCAGTCGATATCCCGGGGTTCGGCCCGGTCTCACTCCAGCACCTGGTGCTTGATCTCAACGGCACCACAGCAGCCGGCGGTGAGCTGCTAGACGGGGTGGCCGAGGGCATTCGTGCACTCGAAGGCCGGATTCACCCGGTCCTGATCACGGCCGACACGCGTGGCACGGCACGGGGATTCGCCGAGCGTCTCGGCGTCGAGTTACACATCATCAGCGGCGAGTGGGAGGCGGGCGACAAGCTCGAGCTCATCCAGGAACTTGGTCCCGATCGCGTGGCGGCTGTGGGTAACGGCTCCAACGACGCGCTGATGCTCAAGTCATCGGCCGTCGGCGTGTGCATCATCGGCCCTGAGGGTGCATCGCGTGCCGCCCTGGAGGCTGCCGATGTCGTGGTAACCAACATCGCAGACGCACTCGCGTTGTTCGCCGAGCCCGAGCGTCTCGTTGCAACACTCCGGACATGACCGCCATGACGTGCGAGCGACCCCCCATCACCGTCGTCGGCGGCGCGAACCTTGATGTCGCCGGCATCCCCACAGGGGGCTTCATCCCACGCGACTCGAACGTCGGCCATGTGCGTACGAGCCCCGGTGGCGTGGGCCGCAACATCGCCGAGAATCTGGTAAGGATCGGTGCCAGGGTCCGTCTGGTCACCGCGTTTGGAGATGATGCCGACTCGATGCATCTGCGGACGGCCTGCGAGGTACTCGGCATGGATTGTTCTCACTGCGTGGACGTCGCAGGGATGCCGTGTTCACGCTATCTCGCGGTGCTGGACGCTGGCGGCGATCTGGCTGCGGCCGTGAACGACATGCGCGCACTGGCGGAGCTGACGCCCGGACGCCTCGATCCGATTGCGTTCTCGGGGGCGCGGGCCGCGGTCGTGGACACCAATCTCCCGCCGGCTACTGTTGCGCGGGTGGCGGAACTCGCAGGAAGCGTGCCGCTCGTGCTCGACCCCGTCTCGGTGGTCAAAGCAGAAGCCGCCCGCCCGGTGCTCGGACGGCTTGCGGCGCTCAAGGCCAATCTGATGGAGGCCGAGGCACTTGCGGGTGTCAGTGGCGCGGAGCGAGCGGCGTCAGCGCTCCTTAAGATGGGCGTGCAGTGCGTGTTCGTGACGATGGGGCCGGACGGGGTATGGTGCGCATCGGAGCGCGAGTCGTTCGAAGCGTCGACACGCTCGGTCACGATCCGCAACGCTACCGGCGCGGGCGACGCGTTCACGGCGGGCGTGGCGTGGGGTATGGCGTGCGGTCTGTCGCTGCGGGACACTGCAGAGATAGCGGTTACGCTCTCTGCGATCGCGCTCGAGAGCGAGAGTACGGTCAACGAACGGCTGAGCGCGGCTATGCTCGCCGAACGGATGGAGGCATCGGGCACATGAGACCTCACCTGCGCATATCCGATGAAGTCCGGCAGGCGTTGGATGCCGGGAAGCCGGTTGTCGCACTAGAGTCCACGATCATCTCGCACGGGTTCCCGTACCCGGCCAACGTCGATTCCGCCCGAGAGTGCGAGCGTATCGCACGCGAAGAGGGGGCGGTTCCCGCCACGATCGCCGTCATCGGCGGACAGCTTGCGGTGGGCCTGAGCGATACCGAGATCGAGCAGCTCGGCGCCGATCGTTCCACGCCCAAGGCCAGCCGACGGGATCTGCCGATGCTGATCGCGCGCGGTTCGAACGGTGCCACCACCGTGGCCGGCACGATGGCGGTGGCCGCGATGGCAGGCATCAGCGTGTTCGCCACAGGCGGCATCGGTGGCGTGCACCGCGGTGCCGAGCGGTCGTTCGACATCTCGGCGGACCTCGAGGAACTCGAGCGCACGAGCGTGGCGGTCGTCTCGGCAGGAGCCAAGTCGGTGCTCGACATCGGTCTCACGCTCGAGTATCTGGAAACGCGCGGAGTGCCGGTGCTCGGCTACAAGACCGACGTGCTGCCGGCGTTCTACACGCGCGACAGCGGTTACGGTGTGGATGCGCGCTTCGATACTGTCGGAGAGATCGCTGCCGTGCTCCAGGCTAAGTGGGCGACAGGCCTGCACGGTGGTGTGCTGATCACGAACCCGATTCCCGAGGAGCATGCGCTCGATGCCGAGATGATCGGGGGCATCATCGAGCAGGCGCTCACGGAGGCGCGGGAGACTGGCGTGCGGGGCAAGGCGATCACGCCCTACCTGCTCGCCCGTATCCACGAGCTCACCGGTGGCGAGAGCGAGATCGCCAACAAAGCCCTCGTGTGGTCGAACGTCCGCGTGGCCGCGCAGATCGCCAGCGCTCTCGCCGATCGTCTCGGCACGAGCCGGATGCCGGGGAGGTAGCGCATGGAACAGACATCGAACGGCCATCGCGCATTCGATGATTCACTGCTGGAGATGGTCCGCGGCACCGAGGCGGACTTCCTGTCGGTCAAAGAGGGCCGGTACGGGAACGTCGAGGGGGCGGTGCGTTACTTCCTCGAGTTCCTACGAGGATTCGAGTTCATGCAGATCGACCGGCCGTGCGTGACCGTGTTCGGCTCCGCGCGTTTCCGCGAGGGGCACCCGTACTATGAGCAGGCGCGCGAGATGGGCCGGGCGCTTGCGGAGGCGGGCTTCGCGGTGATGACCGGCGGTGGACCGGGCATCATGGAAGCCGCCAATCGCGGCTGCAAGGAGGCAGGCGGGTACTCCATCGGCGCCAACATCACCCTGCCGCACGAGCAGGAACCCAACCCCTACATCGACCGGTTCATGGAGTTCGAGCACTTCTTCGTGCGCAAGGTGATCATGGTCAAGTACTCATGCGCGTTCGTCGTGTGCCCCGGTGGCTTCGGGACGCTTGACGAGATCTTCGAGACGCTCGTGCTCATGCAGACTGACAAGATCGATGACTTCCCGGTCATCGCCCTCGGTAATGGCTTCTGGGGCCCGATGCTCGACTTCTTCAATCGCAGCATGGTGGCCGAAGGCACCATATCCTCCGCGGATATCGATCTGCTGCGCATCACCGATTCGATCGATGAGGCCATGGTGCACGTGAAGACGAGTCCGTTCTGCCGTTCATGAGCCACGGTTGAGCGCAGCCATACGCCGGGCTTCCTCCTGGCCGCCTGTGACGAGCAGCGCGAGCGCCGCAACGCCCATCAGCACCGCGCTTAGCAGGAAGGGTGCGCTGTGCGACACGGTGTCCCAGAGCACGCCGGCAAGCGCACTCGATGGGAGCGCCGCAAGCCCGAGCGCGAAGGTGTACGCACCCAGCACGGTTCCACGGCGCTCGGGGCCGGCAAGGTCGCAGACATAGGCGCGTGTCATGCCCTCGGTCGCGGCGTAGGGGATACCGTACAGGGTGAACAGCAGCCACGGGGCCACCGTGGAGCGGGCGAGCGCGAAGCCCAGGTACACGATCGCATACCCGGAGAAGCCGAAGACCAGGAGCCGTCGTCGCCCGATCGTGTCGGAGCGCGCGCCGAACGGACCCGACAAGAGGGCCCCCACGATGTTGAAGACCACGTACATCAGGGGGATCACGGCCGGGACTGCGCCAAGGTCCTGCGCGCGCAGGATGAGCAGTGCGTCCGAGGAGTTGGCGAGCGCGAACACCGCCGAGATAGCGGTGAACACGATGAGCGGTCTTGAGAAGCTCCTGAACGACAGTGCGGGCGCCGGGTCCGCCCAACCGCGCCGGCGGCCCACATCACGCACTGCAAGGAGCACCACCATGATGGCGAGCGTTCCCGGAATCGCGGAAATCAGGAAGACGGTCCGGTATGCGCCCGGTGACAACGTGAGGACTGCCCATGCAACCAGCGGTCCGATCGCCGCACCGAGCGTGTCGAGCGCCCGATGCACGCCAAAGGCTCGCCCTCGCTCGCCCTGTCCGGCGCTCTCAGCGATGAGCGCATCGCGTGGCGCTGTGCGGACGCCTTTGCCGAGCCGGTCGGACAGGCGCAGGCCGAGAACCGTCGGCCAACCCGCTGACAGTGCGAGGAACGGTTTGGCCAGGTTGGACATCGTATAGCCAAGTGCGATCAGCGGTTTGCGCCGTCCGATGCGATCCGAGAACCAGCCCGAACCGATCTTCACGAATGATGCTGCGGCTTCTGCGAGCGACTCTATGAGTCCTATCGCGGCCACCGGTGCCCCGAGCACATTTGCGAGGAACAGTGGCAGGACGGGATAGACCATCTCGGATGAGGCATCAGTGAGCAGGCTCACCAGCCCCATCACCTTCACATTCCGGGGCACTCCGCCGGGCGTGTGCTCGCGTTCAGTTGTTGCGGGCACCCGTCATCGCCGCTTGAGGTCCCGCGAGACTGCCATTGCGGCCCGGGCACCGTCGCCCGCAGCGATGATGATCTGCTTGCCGGGAGTGTCGGTCACATCGCCGGCGGCGTAGATGCCCGGTGCGCTCGTAGCCCCGCGGTTGTCGATCACGATCTCACCCTTGGCATTCATCTCCACGAGGCCGGCGGTGTACTCGGAAACGGCGATCGAACCGCTCTCGATGAACACGCCGGAGACCGAAACCTCCTCTTCGGTGCCTTCTTTCGGGTTCTTCAGCTTGATGCCGGTGACCCGGGCGTCGCCCACGATCTCGGTGACCTTCCAGCCGGTCTTGACGGTGATGCCGGTGTGCGACTCCACGCGCTCCAGCATCGCCCCGGGGACCTTGAGCGGGAGCAGCGTCACGAGCGTGACACGCGCGCCGAGGGCGGCAAGCTCCAGCGCTGCGTCAGCTGCCGACTCCCCGGGGCCCACGACGGCTACGTCGGCGTCTTTGAAGAACGCAGCATCGCAGGTAGCGCAGTACGACACGCCACGGCCGACGAACTCCTGCTCGCCCGGCACGGCGAGGCGGTTTGGGGCCTTGCCGGTGGCGATGATGATGGCGCGGGTGAGAAGCGTCGATCCCTCGCGGGTGTAGACCTCGTAGCCGTCGTCGGCGGGGACGATCGCGTTGACGAGCTGGCCCTCGAAGCACTCCACACCGAACTGTGACACATGCTCACGGAAGCTCGCTACGAGCTCCTTGCCGGTCACGAGACGCCAGCCCGGGTAGTTCTCGATCTCGCCGGCCCACAGCGTTTGCCCGCCCACCTCTCCGCCGACGATGGCGGTCCTCAGACCCTGTCGAGAGGTGTACATGCCTGCGGTCAGGCCCGCCGGACCCGCGCCGATGATAACGACGTCGAAGCGGTCACCTGCGGTCTGCTCGGTGGTCATCGGGCATCCTCCTACATCGGAATCAAGGGAGAGAGGTCGCACCAGACAATCGTACCACCGGGATATGACGGGTCGGCTACAGGCGACGTGCCTAGTCGCGCGAGCGCTGGTATGCGAATGCGCCGATCGCCACTGCAGCGGCGATTCCGGACAGGGCGAGCACGATGACGCTCGCGGTGTCCGGTGCATGCTGCAGGACCCGCCCTTGATCGAGGACCGTCACCCCATCGGCGTGCAGGTCCATGTCTCCGCCATGCTCCGCGCAGGCGGCATTGAAGGTGCCGGTCACCTGTATCAGATCGCCCTGGTGACGGTAGTCGCCGAAGACGGTCACTGCGGCCGCGTCATCGGTGTCCACCACTACCGCAATGCCCGAGTTGTATCCCTGAAGTGCGGCGCCATCTGCAACAGAGCTCTCTGCATACGCATCATCGTTGAGGTGCAGCCAGACCTCGTCGCCACGCGCCATCGACTCCCCGATCGCCTCACCGGTGATCGTCACGACGCGGCCGTCCCAGACGGAGGGCTCCTCGATGAGCTGGACGCTCGTGATCTCGGCGGCGGTCGCGACGGCCGGGACTGCCAGCGACACGGCGAGAAAGGCCCATGCTGCACGCAGTCTCTTCATCGTCCCCTCACCACCGACCAGAGCCATCCGAAGAGCGCGAAGACGGCGAGGAACTCCATGCGACCGAGCCACATCGCCAGCACGTACACGACCTTCAGGGCATCGGGCATCGACGGGGCTGTCAATCCACAGCTCAGCCCGGTATTCGATGCCGCGGAGACGCCGTCGAAGCCCGCCTCAAGGACGGGATACCCGGCGATGACTCCGGCTACGGTGACGAGCGCGTGCATGGTCAAGAACGCGATCGTGATCATCAAGACGCTCCGGACCGTGGAGTCGGCCAGCATACGGTCTTTCACATGGTGGTAGCGGGACGTGATGATCGACGACTCGGGAAGCAGCATGCGACGCACGTCTTGGAGGAACGACTTGCTGATGATCGCGACCCTGATTCCCTTGATGCCGCCGGCGGTCGAGCACGATGATGCGCCGATCACCATCGCACCGATGATGCCGAGCATCGGGAGGGCACCCCACTGCGTGACCAGCGAGCGGGCGTAGATGGTCCCGAACCCGGTCGTGGTGTGGCCAGAGAGCACGAGATACAGCGTCTTGCGGACGAACGGCAGCGCGTCGGTGTAGATGCCCGTCCTCGCAAGCCCGATGGCGGTGAGAAGGCAGAAGACGCCGAGCGTGACCGCGAAGCTGCGGAGCTCGACGTTCCGCCTTAACTCAGCGCGCTGGCCGGTCCACACGGCCCAGTGCACTGCGAAGTTGAGCGAGCCTGCAACGAAGACGATGACGCACAGGATCTCGAAGACGACCGAGTGGTACCACATCGTGTTGTAGGACTGAGGTGCGAATCCGCCGGTACTGAACGCCCCCATGAACACCCACAGACCATGAAGAAGCGCTCGCACGGGCTCCTGGCCGAGTACGAGTGCCGCTCCGGTGAGAGCGGCGGTACCCGCGAGCAGCCAGCCGAGACTCACTACCCAGATCGTCCGTGCCGTGTGGATGACATTGGGTAGGAGGCGGTCTTCCTTCCCCTCTCCGCTGTAGAGGTGGTAGATGCCGCCGCCCACGCCCTTGAACAGGGCAGTGAGCGCGATGACGATGATGCCCTGACCTCCGGCGAAGGTAAGGACGAACCGCCACATGTTCAGTCCGTTGGATATGTGGTCGAGGTCTTGAAGCAGGAACAGCCCGGTCGTAGTGAGCCCGCTCATAACGTCGAAGACCGCGTCGAGGTAGCTGCCGAAGTGGCCGGACAGGTGGAACGGGATGGCGCCCAGGACTGTCGCCAGCACCCAGGACGTCGAGACGATCACGAGCCCGTGCCGCCTGCGCAGCTCCTGTCGTGTGAGGCAGAGCGCCTGCAACCCGAAACCGACCGCCAGGCAGGCGAAGAGCCCGATCGCAAAGTCGATCGCCGTCTCCCATTCGGCGAACAAGAGAGACGTCAACAGCGGAATCACCATCAGCGCCCCGACGCCGACGGTGATCCTGCCTGTGTAGAAACCTACGACCTTGTGGTCCTCGACGGTGGGGCGCTGCATCATCCGCCTGCTAGGAGCACGGCCGTGATCGCGATTCCGCAGAGGGCGCCCAGGCCGACGACGTAGATCGCCTCAGCCAGGATGCCGGTCGCGAACACCGCCAGCGTCTGTGCTTGACTGTTGCGCGCGGGACGGTCACCTGCGCGGGACATCGGATCCATCACACCGCCACCGCCTTCAACCGGCAGTCAAGCGTGCCGATGATCGCGTCAGCGAGGATGTCGCTGTACGACACGCAGGCTATGCCGAGTGCTTCGAAGATGCGGACGTTCTGTGGGTAGTGCGCGAGTCCGGCGACACGTGTCGCGTGGAGGACTTCCCGGGCCACCAGGCACACCGCGATATTGCACGCGTCATCGTCTGTTGCCGCTACCACGCACGATGCATCGCTGACACCGGCGTGCTTGAGGATCGCGGGGTCACGGCCGTCGCCTGCGAGCACCAGCGCGCTAGGATAGGCGTCAGCGAACCCCTCAGCCTCTCCGCGATCCGCCGTGATGACTACCACCCTGTGGCCTCGCGATTCGATTGCCGGGACGAGTTGTTCGACCACTGTCCCGCTACCAACCACGACGATTGCCATGTCGACTCCTTCGCCTGGACGCGCAGGCACGCCTGTGGCTGCATGCGCGTCTCCGAGTGTAGGAGTCATGGCGTTTAGAGCGCGTAAACCTCGAGGGTCAGGACATTAAGTGACCGTAAAGGTACGGTCTAGCGGGTGCTGAGACGGAGGCCCACGCCTGGTTCCGTGAGAACGTGGCGGGGCACCGTGGGGTATGCCTCGATCTTCTTCCGGAGGTTGCTTACGTGCACGCGGATGGTTCGGACGTCGGCCAGCCAGTCCGGTCCCCAGACCGCATCGCTGATCTGCGACCACGTCACGAGGCGGTCGGCGTTCTGGGCGAGCAGGGACAATATGCCGAATTCTATCGGCGTGAGCGTGACCTCGACTCCGTCCCGGAGCACGCGGTGGCTAGCGATATCGATGGTGAGGTCGTCAAGCACCAGCACGGGTGGCGCGGCAGATCCGCCAGCGGCCCTCCGCAGCAATGCGCCCACGCGGGCGACAAGCTCGCCGGCCGAGAAGGGCTTGGTGAGGTAGTCGTCCGCGCCGGTCTCCAGGGCCGCGATCTTGTCCGACTCGTCCGAGCGCACCGACAGTACAAGGATCGGCACTGTGAGCCATGTGCGCATCCTCTCACACAGATCGATGCCATCGGTGTCAGGGAGCGAGAGGTCGAGCACCACCAGATCAGGGGTGCGCTGCGTGAGGGACAGGATCGCATCGGCGCCCGTTTCGACGGAGGTCACCTCGTATCCACGTGCCTCGAGTATGGTGCGCAGTGCTCTGCGGATCTGGCTCTCATCGTCAACAACGAGTATCCGCCCGCCGGCGGGGCTGTGAGCTGTCATGCCATCTCCTTCGACGGAAGCGTCAGCACGATCCGCGCTCCGCGTGGCTGCTCGTCTTCGATCGTGACCTCGCCTCCGTTGGCGCGCACGATCTCACGGGTGATCGAGAGGCCGAGGCCGGTGCTTGAGCGATGCGCGCGTCCCTCCCGACCCCGGTAGAACTTGTCGAAGACGAGCGGCTTTTCATCTGCGGGAATGCCAGGCCCCGCGTCGCTTACCCAGATGGTGACGTGACCGTCCGCGTCCGCGCCGACAAGCACGGGCGCCTCGCTGTAGTCGAGCGCATTGGTGATCACGTGATGGAGCGCGCGCGACAGCTGCACAAAGTCGAGGTGGAGCATGGGAAGGTCCTCTGGCACGGCGTAGTGGATCCGTTCACGCGACGTCCGCGGCAGTCTGCTCACCACCGATCCGACGAGTTCACCCACCTCGAAATCGGCCGGTCTCGGCTGCCACGCTTGCGCCTCGAGTCGCGACACGTCCAGGAGGTCCGCTATCGCATCATCGAGCCTGCCGAGGTCCTCGGTGACGTCCTGAAGCTTCTCCCTCACCGCTCCAGCCCCGTGCTGGACATCGGGTTCCAGAAGATCGGTGACGGCTGCGGTGATCGACGCGAGCGGGGTCTTAAGCTCGTGCGATACCGACGAGACGACAGCGGCCCGAAGCCGGTCGGCCTCCTGGGCCGCCGCAGCGTGCATGGCCACCCTGTTGAGGCGCTGGCTCTGCAGGAATGCCGCAAGAAGGTTGGCGAGCGACATCACAAAGCGGCTCTGGGCAGCATCGAACGGCCTGTCCACGCCGAGCTCAAGGATGCCCTCGGCGCTCTGGGCAGATACCAGCGGGACGATGACGGTGGAGGTCCCGGCACCGTCGTCTGCACCGGCGCCGTTCCGGCTGCCCGCCACGATGCGTGATTCGGGGGACGGCGCGGCAGCCACGCGCTCCCACACTCCGTTCACCTCAGGGGAGGGGGGTGCTCCTGCTCCCACGGGCACAAGGAAGCCGTCAGGGCCGGGCGTCCAGAGCGCGACGGTGCCTGCATGCGCGATATCGGTGAGTTCACGACGGGCGGACTCCACCAGTGAGTCCGCGGATGTCTCCGATACGAGAGATCGGCTCAGCCTATTCAGGGCCGCGGTGTGTCGCTCTTCGCGTTGGGCCACCAACTCGCGGTCGCGCAGCCGCCCGGTCTGAAGACCGATGGCGGTGCCCACGACAAGGAAAGCAGCAAGGTGAATCACATCACCGCGACTCGCAACGAACAGCGTGTGATACGGCGGGATGAAGAAGAAGTTCCAGGCGAAGAACGCCAGTACCGCCGAGAGCAGGCCAGGCCCTACGCCCGCGGTGCCAGCGACGAACCCCAAGACCAGCAGGTAGGGCCAGCCCCAACGCTCCCCGCCGAGAAGCTCACGGAACGGGATGAACAGAGCTGTGGCGCAGACGATCGACAGCGCGGCCGCCAGATAGCCATACCGCCTCATGAGATCCCTGATGCTTGAAGGAAGGTCCACTGCAGTGCGTCCCCTCATCGGCACGGCATCACGATAGCACCACGCACGGACGTCAGTGCAGTCGCGTGCGGTATCCTGATCGGGACCGACATCCATCACAAGGAGACCGATGAGCCAAAGCCGAGTGGCCGTCATCCGTTGTGAGACCTACGAGCCAGGCGCTGTGGATGAGGCGGTGCGTCGAGGCCTTGGGCTCCTTGGTGGGGCCGAGGCGTTCGCGGGCCCGGGCGAGCGTATCGTGCTCAAGCCCAATCTGCTCGTGGCGAGCGCACCCGAGAAGGCCGTGACCACCCACCCCGCTGTGTTCTCGGCGGTGGCCCGCGCTCTTGGATCGGCCGGCGCTGATCTTGCCTGGGGCGACTCCCCGGGCTTTGGCGGCACGGTCGGTGCGGGCAAACGCGCAGGCATCGCGGAGGTCGCCGAGACCCTCGGCATCCCGGTGGCCGACTTCGAACACGGCCGGGTGATACCGTTTCCAGAGGGCAACCTCATCAAGCAGTTCACCATCGCCGAGGGCGTGGCCTCCTCCGACGGCGTCGTCTCGCTCCCCAAGCTCAAGACGCACGCCCTCACACGCATGACCGGCGCGGTGAAGAACCAATTCGGATGCGTGCCGGGCTTCCTCAAGGGCGAGTTCCACGCGAAGATGCCAAACGTCGAACTGTTCAGCCAGATGCTCGTGGACCTCAACCTGCTGCTGAAGCCGCGCCTGTACGTTATGGACGCGATCGTGGGTATGGAGGGTAACGGCCCGCGCAACGGCGACCCGCGCGAGGTAGGCGTGCTGCTGTTCTCGAGCGACCCCGTGGCCATCGACGCGGTGGGTTGCGGCATCATGGCGCTCGATCCCGCTCTTGTGGAGACGCTCGTGTACGGCGAGCGGTGGGGGCTTGGCTCGGCAAGCAGCATCGAGGTCGTGGGTGATGAGCTGCCTGTGATCGACGACTACCGCGTGAACCGCACGCCCGTCTCCACCACGCGCGGACTCGGCTCCGCCCTCGGCAAGCGACTGCTGGCGCCGCGGCCGTACGTCATCGAGGCGCGCTGCACGCGGTGCGGTACGTGTGTGAAGGTATGCCCTGTCGACCCCAAGGCGGTCGACTGGCGCGGCGGCGACCACCGCGTACCACCTACGCACGACTACGAACGGTGCATCCGCTGCTACTGTTGCCAGGAGATGTGTCCCGAACGCGCCATCGAGGTGAAGACACCGGTGCTGGGGCGGCTGATCAGGCGGTAGGGGATGTCACCACAACCGGTACCAGCCCAGGCGCTGCTCGACCTCGGCGGGAATCCCGTAGAGATTTGAGAGCGCGTCGCCGGTGAGCAGTTCGGCCTTCGGGCCATCGCGGAACACGCGGCCGTTGCGAAACATCACCACACGCTCCACCTCCGGCACGATGTCGCTCACGTGATGCGTCACGATCACGAGCGTGCAGTGCTCAGCCAGCTGACGGAGCAGTAGCAGGAAGTGGTAGGTGCCCGACGGGTCGAGCCCGTGGGTCGGTTCGTCGAGCACCAGCAGTGCCGGATCGTGTACGAGCGCTCGACCGATAAGCGCCCGGCGCGCTTCGCCCGTGGACAGCGTGTCCATGGTGCGGTCGGCGAGCGCGGTGATGTCCAGGTACGTCAGCAGTTCTGCAACGCGCGCGGTCATGACGGGGCTGACATCGTTGGGCCTGTACATCCCTATCGAGCCGAAGAAGCCCGAGAGCACGACGACGTGCACGGTGAAGCGCCTGCGGAGATCTACCTGAAGGACGTCGGAGACGACGCCGAAGATGCGCCGCGCTTCGAAGAGGTCCCAGCGTGCCTTTCCTCGCAGGAGCACGGATGGTTCATCGCGCACAAGCGGGCGGATGTCGCGTGTGAGCAGACCGACGAGCGTGGACTTCCCCGCACCGTTGGGGCCGAGAATGGCTACGTGTTCACGCTCGTGGAACGCGAGCGACTCCACGTGCAGGATCGGCTGTCCATCACGGACGACCTCGGCGTCACGAAGTTCGATGAGAGCGCGGTTTGCCACGCCTACGCGAGGCCCGCTTCCTTGAATGCCTTCTTGAGAGCGCTGAGGCTGCCCGATACATTGAACTTCCACTTGCCCGTTGACGCCTTGATCGTGAGCACGTCGGGCGTTTGTGTGTTCTCGTCGCTCATACCCATGCGGAACTTCGCGCCCTGATACTGCGAGCGCTCAACCGCCCAGTTGCCGGGCGTCTCGGCGAGCGCCGCGTCGGGCGACATCTGCCAGTACGCATCGTTGTAGCTTCCCGCCGATGCGATCTGGGCGCCCCACTGTCCGAAGAAGCCTTTGCCCTCGGCTTTGGCCTGGTCTCGGGCTGCGTTGACCGCAGCCGTCGTCTTCTCCTTGGTGATCTCGACGAAGATCAGACGGCGTTCGGTGACTATCAGCGTGTACGGTTTCTGCTTGAGGCCCATGAAGCCGCCAACGAGTGTCAGTCCGCCGATGACCGCGAGGATCTGCTCGCCGGTCGTTGCCGCAGGCGGGGTCGGGACGGGCGCCTGTTCCTGGACGGCTGCCACCGGGGTCCCGCACGCTGTGCAGAACGCGTCGCCGGCCTGCAGCGGACCTCCGCACGAACCACAGTACCCGGCCACTCCGTTGCCCATGATGACCCCCTTCATTCGGTCACGCCGCCTGAGGATACCGTGCCCGTCATGGTAGAGCACCTGTCCCCATCATAGCGTGAGGAGCGCACGCACGTAGCCGACGCAGCGCGCCGATGTGCGGCGCGCGTTCTCACCGAGGTCGTGTGTGTAGTGCTGTTCACAGCGTTTAGAAGTTTCTGAAACTTGGTAGAAACACGGCATGTGCGTTGTGGTACACGTCTTCGCAGGCCCACACTGAGGGGGTGGCGCATGGCAGGGAAAGCGACGGCCGCGCAACCAACGGCCGACCCGCGCGGAGAGCCGCTCGAACGCCTGTCGGGACTGCTCGAGGCTGTGGGCTTTCCGCATGTGATCGCGCGGGTGTATGCGGCGCTCACGCTCGCCGAAGGGGAGGGGCTCTCCACGACTCAGCTGCTCGACATCCTCGGCGTTTCCAAGGCGTCCATCAGCAACGCGATGCAGTTCCTGGTGGGGGTAGAGCTCGTGGAACGGTACCGCGTTCCAGGCACGCGCGAGGCGCACTATCGGATGCTCAAGGGCCGGTGGGGCGATGTGCTCGCTCGCAAGATCGCGGCGACAGGGCATATTCGGCGCATCGCCGGAGAGGTGCTTGAATCCACCACTTCCCCGCAGGCGCGACAGAGACTCCAGGAGATGCATGACGTGTACGCGTTCTTCGAGCAGGAGTTCGAAGGCGTGATCGAGCGATTCAACGAAAGGAACGCATCATGACTGGTCCGGCCATCAGCGTGGAGAACCTCCGATTCAGCTACGGCGACCTGGAGGCGGTCAAGGGAATCGGCTTCGAGGTCCAGCCGGGCGAGATCCTCGGCTTCCTCGGTCCCAACGGAGCCGGCAAGTCGACCACCATCAAGATGCTCACCGGCCAACTCACGCCAAAGAGCGGCGTGGCGCGCGTGCTCGGCATCGATGTCAGCACGGACGACCCTGAGCTGCAGGCACGCATCGGCGTGTGCTTCGAGGAGAAGAACCTCTACCTCAACATGTCGGCGAAGGAGAACCTCGACTTCTATGCCAGCCTGTTCGGCATAAAGGATCCGGACTCGGTGGAGGTATTGCGTCGTGTGGGTCTCGCCGACAGGGCCAAGGACAGGGTGAAGACGTTCTCAAAGGGCATGCGCCAGCGGATGATGATCTCGCGGGCGTTCATCAACAAGCCCGACGTGCTCTTCCTCGACGAGCCCACCGACGGGCTGG
>CAZOSR010000029.1:0-14311 GCA_964582445.1 uncultured Coriobacteriaceae bacterium
TCGTTTCGGGAGTCTCTCGGATCCGCTAGTCCTCCCTAGGCGCTGACGTCCTGCGCCCCGGCAAGCGTGAGAACCGGTGAGGCAACCCGACGCACGACGTCACCGGTGATCGTCACGCGTTCCACGTCCGTCCGCCCGGGCAGCTCATACATCGTATCAAGCAGCAGCGACTCAAGGATCGAGCGCAGACCACGAGCACCGGTCTGCCGGGTGATCGCCTGGCGCGCAACCTCGGTGAGCGCCTCGTCGGTGAAGATCAACTCGACGCCCTCCATATCGAACAAGCGCCCGTACTGTCGAACCAGCGCATTCTTGGGCTCGGTCAGGATGCGCACGAGCTCGGCCTCATCGAGTTCCTCGACGTGCGCAGTGACCGGGATCCGCCCTATGAACTCGGGAATCAGACCGAAGCGGTGCAGGTCCTCCGGAAGCACCTTGGCCAGGAGCTGCCCGGTGTCATGCTCATCGGGATCGTGCATCTCCGCGCCGAATCCAACGCCCTTCTTGCCGATACGATCCGCAATCAGCTTCTCGAGCCCGACGAATGCTCCACCGAGGATGAACAGCACGTTGGTAGTGTCGATCCTGATGAGTTCCTGCTGCGGGTGCTTGCGACCGCCCTGCGGCGGTACAGCCGCCTCGGTACCCTCAATGATCTTCAGAAGCGCCTGCTGCACGCCTTCGCCAGAGACATCTCGTGTGATCGAGAGGTTCTCGGCCTTGCGTGCGATCTTGTCGATCTCGTCGATGTAGATGATCCCGACCTGGGCGCGGTCCACATCGAAATCCGCAGCGGTGATGAGCTTCAGAAGGATGTTCTCGACATCCTCGCCCACGTATCCTGCCTCGGTGAGCGTGGTGGCGTCGGCAATCGCAAACGGCACCTTGAGGATGCGCGCGAGCGTCTGCGCAAGCAGCGTCTTTCCGCAACCGGTGGGGCCAAGCAGCAGGATGTTGCTCTTGGCGATCTCAACATCGTCGGCACCGGCCGGCTCGGTCCGGATGCGCTTGTAGTGGTTGTACACGGCCACGGCGAGGGTCTTCTTGGCCAGGTCCTGGCCTACGACGTAGTCATCCAGGCGAGCGAGGATCTCTTTCGGTGTCGGAAGCTCCTCGGGTTCGATGCCGGCGGCCTCGCTGGCCTGCTCCTCATCCACGATCTCGGTGCACAGCTCGATGCACTCGTCGCAGATGTAGACACCGGGCCCCGCGACCAACTTGCGGACCTGATGCTGTGGTTTGCCGCAGAACGAACACTCGAGCCGCGGGGAGTCGTCGTGACGGTCCATTGTAGAGATCAGCTCTCCTTCGGCGACCGCTTCGTGAAGACGGCATCGACAAGACCGTAGGACGTCGCCTCTTCCGCGGTCATGATGTTGTCGCGCTCCGTGTCGGTATGGATCTTCTCGATCGGCTGCCCCGTGTGAGTGGCGAGGATGCGGTCGAGCGTGTCGCGCATGCGCAACATCTCCTTGGCCTGTATCTCGATGTCGGTCACCTGGCCCTGTGTGCCGCCCCATGGCTGGTGGATGAGGATCCTGCTGTTGGGCAACGCGAACCGCTTCTTGTCCGTGCCCGCGGCGAGCAGCACGGCGGCCATCGACGCGCACTGTCCGATGCAGATCGTGCTCACGTCGGAGCGGATGTACTGCATGGTGTCGTAGATCGCCAGACCGGCGGTGACCGAGCCACCGGGCGAGTTGATGTACAGGCTGATGTCCTTGTCGGAATCCTCGCTCTCAAGGTGGAGCAGCTGCGCGATCACGAGGTTGGCTACCACGTCGTCGATCTCGCTGCCGAGGAACACGATGCGCTCGTTCAGGAGCCGCGAGTAGATGTCGAAACTGCGCTCGCCGCGCGAGGTCTGCTCGACGACGATGGGAACAAGGGCGCCCATTGGGGTCTTGGACTGCGTCATGACTGCTCCTCCTCGGTGACCTCCGCATTGTCCATCAGCCACTTGAGGGCCCTGCGGTGGATGACCTGCTCCTTCACCAGCGGCAATGCACCATTGCGGGCGAGATCCGCATTGAGCTCCTCGGCCGCCTTGACATCGCCACCAGCGATCTCACGGACTGCATCCCGCAGGTCCTCATCGGAGACCTCGAGCCCGTGCGCAGCGAAGAGCGCCTCAAGCGCAAGCTCCTCGCGAACGCGACGATCGGCCTGCTCGCGCAGGTCCGCCTCCAGACGATCAGGCGTGAGCCCGGTCACCTGCATGTACTCGGTTGCGGAAAGCCCACGCTCCTCGAGACTCTCGAAGAACTCGCGAGCCATTGAATTGGCACGCGAATCGATCATCTCCTGCGGCACGTCTCCCTCGAGGCGGCTCACGAGCTCCGTGAGCACCGCGCTCTCGACCTCACGGCCGTGGGCAGCCATCTTGGCTGAGTCGAGCTTCTCACGGACATCAGCACGGTACTCGTCGATGGTATCGAACCCACCTGCCGACATCGCGAACTCGTCGTCGAGCTCGGGCAGAACCTTGGCCTTGACCTCGTGGACCTCGATCTCGAAGCGTGCCTTCTTGCCAACGAACTCCTCGTTGGAGCTCGTGTCAGGGATGTCGAATTCGGCAACGGCGGAACCGCCAGGTCCCACGCCAATCAGGGCCGAGTCGAATTCGGGCGGCATCATACCCCTGCCGAGTTCGTAGAGGTACTTGTCGACCGTGTTGCCATCGTACGGCTCTCCGTCGACAGTGCCCACGAAGGAGATCAACGCGAAGTCGTTCTCCCCAACTGGCGCCTCGACCGACTCGAGCGTGGCAAAGCGCTCGCGAGTGTGCTCGATCTGCGCATCAACCTCGCGGTCGCTTGCGGACTTCGACGGCACGACAACGCTGAAGCCGGCGGCATCAGAGAGCGCAAGCTCGGGGCGGAGCTGGACCTCGGCGGTGTAGGTGAAGTCCTTGCCCGGTTCGATCATGTCGAGCTCCCCCACGTCCGGGCGACCTATCGTGCGAACGTCAAGCTGGGAGACAGCGCGCCCATACGAGTCCGAAACGACATCATCCTGCGCATCCGCCAGGACAGCCTCCCGCCCTACATGTGTATCGATCACCGGACGCGGCGCTTTGCCCGGGCGGAAGCCGGGGATGCGCAGCTTCGCGCCGATGGCCGCATAGGCGGCGGAGATAGCGGCGTCGACATCCTCCGCTGGAACAGTCACCGTGATCGTGGCACGGCCTTCGTCGAGACGCTCGATGCTGGTCTGCAAGGGTCCTCCTAATGGATCGTTCTTCGCTCCGACGCATCCTCGATGCCCCGGGACGTTCATCTCTGGTGCGGGCGAGAGGACTCGAACCTCCACGAGTTTCCCCACTGGAACCTAAATCCAGCGCGTCTGCCAGTTCCGCCACGCCCGCATGCAAAACGCCCGACAACTATAGCAAAGGCCGGAGGCGGCAGCCTCCGACCTCGGAAGAGCGAATGGTGGGCCGTATAGGGATCGAACCTATGACCTTGGGATTAAGAGTCCCCTGCTCTACCAGCTGAGCTAACGGCCCGAACGCTCGCATATTGTAACCGCTCCGTGCGGGAATGCAAACACGACCGTGCCGGGACCGCAATAACGGTCCCGGCACGATCAGGCTGTCACTGCGCGCCAACGACTGTCATTTGAGGATGTCTGCGACACTCTCCCTGACGTCCGCCGAAACAGCCGCGTCGCCGCCGAGGAATGTGACGTTGCCGATCCAATCGCGCTGCTTCTCAAGTTCAGACGCAACTGCCGGATGCAGGCTGTCGTGCGGAGTCAGGAGCAGGACCGAGCCTGCCCGACCCTGCAAGATGCCGCCAGCCAACGCGTCGGGGAAGTTCTCTCCCGTGGCGAGCGCCACACCATCCCACATGAGGCCGTGCGAGATGCCGAACTTGGCGCACTCGATCGAGGTCTCGTACCGGTTAGCGCCCGCCAGGCGCTGCACCGAGCCCTTCCCAAACAGCGCCTCAAGATCCGCCACGACCGCTGGCGAGACCACACCTTCCCCGCCAAGCACGACACCGTACCCGCAACCGATGTCCTCGATGGTCGTCTTGGTTCCTTCCGTCAGACCGGAATTCGGGGGTGCAAGAACGAGCGGCCAGGGGCCGAGCGCGGCGAGCGGACTCGCGCCGAGCGCATCCGGGAAGTTGGCGCCTGTGGCAACAAGCACCTTGTACGGGGAGTAGCCCATAGCCTCGCGTGTAGCACGGGCAACCAGGTCTGCCGTCTCGTACCTGTCGTCACCACCGATGCGGTCGACGTTCGATTCACCGAGCAACTCCTCCAGGGCCGAGTAGACGCCGCCCGACACAACCCCTTCGCCACCGAGCACGATGGCCTCAGTCGCACCAAGACGCTCGATCTCATCGATCACGTACGACGGTAGGGCTCTCGCTGTCGTGAGGAGGATGGAAGCGCCCTTCGCCTTCGCAAGCGCAGCGCCGCCGAGCGCGTCCGGCCAGTTCTCCCCCGTAGCGATCACCACGCATTGCGCCCCTTTGGGGAACGCGTTCTGGGAGGTCACCACGGCGGTCTCATACCTGTCATCGCCTTCGATCTCCGTGTAGACGGTATCGACCGAAACGACGTCGAAGTACTTGACGTTGTACTCCTCCAGATTGCCGACCTTGTCGTAGCTCTTGTAGTGCAGCGTGTGATGCCCGGGTCGTGTCACTTCGAACGGATCCGCGTACCAGGCTCCCTGGTAGTCCACCTTGTACCAGGTCTTGTCGATGCCCGATCCGAACGGACCGTCGGTTGCTGCTAGTGAGATCGTCGCAGTGCCATCGTACGAGGGCAGTACATCCGACGTGGTCACAGGAGCGACGGTGTCGTAGCCCTTGAACCATACGTCGAGACCGCTCACGCTCGCACTGCGGGAATCCGTCCACACGATGTAGGACCCATCCGTCGCCGGATCAGACTGCGCGTCTGCGTCGTCCGTCACTGCGTACCGCACAGTCCGGCCGAGGTCGTAGACCTGGATGTCGGGTGCGAGGCCACCCTCGTCGTCCTGCCAGACGATCACATCACCGTGGATGTCCGGAGCCGACTCGGCTCCCGGTTCGGCGGATATCGTGGACTCGCGTGACGCGTCGATGTCATACGCGAAGATGTCACGGTTCCCTGCGCGCTGATCGCTCCACACCACAACGCCGCCACTGATCGAGACCGAGTCTGCCTGAGCGCCAGTGTTGAGAGGCCCGGACAGCTCATCAGCCGCTACGTCGTACACGTACACCGAACCTGCGGCGCTGAACGCCACCAGTCCATCGGACACGTCCACGCTGTCAACGCTTGCGGGCGACATATCGACGCTGAACGCGGTATCGTCCCCGAGCACCGACCCCGCAACCTGATATCCGGCAGCCTCGGTGCCTTCGCGCCACACGGCGATCCCGCCATCGATGTGAGGATCGATCTCCTCGGTGCCAACGGCGGCTGTGAGCGCCGCCGGCGGTGTCACACCGATCTCGGCCATCCAGACATCGGCGTCGGAGGCTGTTCGCTCCTCCCAGACGACGATGCCGCCAGAGATATCGGGCGATGCCGAGTTGCCGCCTTGGTGCAGCGTTCCTGCTGCCGCACCCTCAAGCAGTCCCCCGTAGTAGATCGCGCTCCCATCCCCGCCGGCCCACACGGCGACGCCGGAATCGACAACGGGGGCGATCTCGTCATATGACTGATCGGCCAGCACGCCCCCACCCCAGAGGGGCGTCACCGGGTCTGGAACAGTCGCGGACGCGGTCAAGCCGGGAGAGAGGGCCGCCGTCATGGCGGCAATGAGCAAGAATCGTAGAGCCTTCTTCATGATGGGGCCTCCGGTCCTCGAGCGATCCGTGCTAGAGGGTGTATCGGCAGCCCGGTGCGGCGCCTGTATGCGGCAGCGGTCGGTACTCGACGTACGGTCGACCTACGACCCGCATCACACTCAGCCGATACTCGGAGGCTATGAGAGGCCGACGACCTCGCCCTCGGCATCGATGTCGATGTGTTCGCCTGCGGGATGGCCCGGCAGGCCAGGCATGGTCATGATGTCGCCGCAGAGCACGTACACGAACCCCGCTCCCGCCGAGATGCGGACGTCGCGCACGGGCAGATGCCACCCGGTGGGTGCCCCTTTGAGCTTGGGGTCATGCGAAAGCGACAGATGTGTCTTGGCCATGCAGACGGGCAGTTCACAGAACCCCATCGCCCCTATCCGCTCCATCGAACGCGATGCTTCGAAGGAGAAGTCCACACCGGAGGCACCGTAGATCTGTGTCGCAATGGCGGCGATGCGCTCGCGCATCGGCAGGCCTTCCGAGTAGGTGAACTGGAGCGCCGAAGGTTCCTCGCACGCGGCCACCACGGCCTCGGCCAGATCGACACCCCCCTTGCCGCCTTCAGCGTGCATGCGGTGAGTGACCACGCGGAAGGCGCCGGCCTGACGCGCCCGCTCGGCGATCAGCTCGTGCTCCGCCGGCGAGTCGCTCGGGAAGACGTTGATGGCCACAACCACGGGAATGCCGAACGAGCGCACGTTCTCGATCTGACGGATCAGGTTGGGCATGCCCGCCTCCAGGGCGTCCAGATCCTCCTTCATCATCCCCGGGTCGAGCGGACGACCGGGCTTCACCTCGAACCTGCCCGAGTGTGCCTTGAGTGCCCGGACCGTACAGACAAGGACCGCGGCATCGGGTTCGAGTCCAGATTCGCGGCACTTGATGTTCACGAACTTCTCCGCGCCCATGTCGGCCCCGAAACCCGCCTCCGTGACCACGTATTCCGCGAGCTTCAGAGCGATCCGATCCGCGATGATCGAGCTGTTGCCGTGCGCGATGTTTGCGAACGGCCCCGCGTGCACGAACACAGGCCCCCCTTCGAGATCCTGCATGAGGTTGGGCTTGATGGTCTCCTTCATGAGCACGGTCATCGCACCGGCCACTTTCAGGTCCTCAGCGGTCACCGGCTCACCCGAGTGTGTCCGGGCAACGATCACCCGGCCGATGCGAGACCGGAGGTCCTGCAGGTCCTCGGCGAGGGCCAGGATCGCCATGAGCTCGCTCGCCACGGTTATCTCGAAGTGGGTCTCACGGGGGTCACCGTCAGTCCGGCCGCCCAGACCGATCACCACGTTGCGAAGCGCGCGGTCCGAGATGTCGAGCACGCGAGGCCAGGTGACCGCATGCGGATCGATGTTGAGCTCGTTGCCGTGATAGATGTGGTTGTCGATGAACGCGGCACACAGGTTGTGCGCAGCGGTGATCGCGTGCACATCCCCCGTGAGGTGCAGGTTGATGTCTTCCATCGGGATGACCTGCGAGTATCCGCCGCCTGCGGCACCTCCCTTGATGCCGAAGACCGGCCCCAGCGACGGCTGCCGTATGCAGGTGAACGCTGAGCGACCGGTGGCTCGCAGCGCCTGACCGAGCCCGACCGAAGTAAGGGTCTTGCCCTCACCGAGCGGAGTCGGGGTGATCGCGGTGACAAGAACGTACTTCCCGTTGGGATGGTCCCTGAGCCGGTCCAGCACCTTCAACGTGACCTTCGCCTTGTGCCGGCCGTTGGGCTCGACTTCGTCGTGCTCGAGCCCGATCTCCTTCGCGATGTCCCGCGCAGGGCGGACAGTGGCAGCGTGCGCGATCTCGATATCTGAGAGCATCTGTGGCTCCTCTGCTCGACTGCTGGAGCGCTCGCATACGTACCGCGAATGCGCCCCCTGCAAGTGTAGCCGAGAGGAGGCTGCGCATAACACAGCGGCCCGCACATAGCGGGCCGCTGCAAGAGTCGCTGGGGTGGGTAACGGGACTCGAACCCGCGACCTCCGGAGCCACAGTCCGGCGCTCTAACCAACTGAGCTACACCCACCATGAATCGCCTGGCACGCCCGGAGGGATTCGAACCCCCGACCTAGAGATTAGAAGTCTCCCGCTCTATCCAACTGAGCTACGGGCGCGTGGTGCACGAAACGCCTGCCGGAGTGCCGAATGCAAACGGTAACCGCCAGTGCCCCGTGTTGTCAATCGGCGGCCCCCCGGTGAACGGAGGGCCGCGTCGCGTTCATGGAGCGGCGGACGGGACTCGAACCCGCAACAATCAGCTTGGAAGGCTGATGCTCTACCAATTGAACTACCGCCGCAAAACTGGTCGGGCCGACAGGATTCGAACCTGCGACCCTCTGCTCCCAAAGCAGATGCGCTACCAAGCTGCGCTACAGCCCGACCTGATCCCGGGCAGGGCCCTCGTGGGCCTCACGCTCGAGAGCATCGCCAAGTATAGGGGCGAGCCGCCTCGCGGGCAAATCACGCGTTTCAGGGGCGCTCCAGCGCAGTGCGCAGCGCCCGCAGTGCAGCGCCGCGGTGGCTGATGGCGTTCTTGGCCGAGCGGTCGAGTTCGGCCATCGTACTACCGGGCGCGGCGACAGGCCTGAAGAGCGGGTCGTAGCCAAAGCCACCCGTACCCCGAGAGACGAAACCGATCGAGCCCTCACACGTGCCCTCGGCCACCCACTCCGACGCGCCTTCATCAATGAGCACGATGACGCTGCGGAACCGCGCAGAGCGTCGGTCCTCCGGCACCCCGGCGAGCGCGCCAAGCAACTTCGCGTTGTTGTCGGCATCCGTCGCATCGGCGCCCGCGTAGCGGGACGAGTACACTCCCGGCGCGCCATCAAGGGCATCGACCTCGAGCCCACTGTCATCCGCGAGCGCGGCGATCCCGAAACGCTCATGATAGGCGCGCGCTTTGAGCCGCGCGTTATCGACGAACGTGGCACCCGTCTCCTCAACGTCGAGCGTCTCCGCCCCGAGGTCCGCTGCGGTCACGAACTCCCAATCCGGGAAGTCGAGCGCGGTGCGGATCTCATCAAGCTTGCCCCGGTTTCCCGTGGCGACGATCACGCGGCGCATCTCAGGTACCGTCCCGGTAGACATCGAGGTCGTCGGCGATGATCCGACGCTGGATCTCAACAAGACGGGTCGTGCCGAGGACCGCCAGGTCGAGCAGCGAGTCCAGGCGTGCCCGATCGAAGGGTGTGCGCTCACCGGTGCCTTGGACCTCGATGAAGCGCCCCGCGCCGTCGCAGACGACGTTCATGTCCACCTCGGCGATGCTGTCCTCGCTGTACTGGAGGTCGAGACACTCAACACCGTCCACGACGCCCACGGATGTGGCAGCCACGTTGTCGAGGACCGGTATGTCAGCGATGCGACCCGCCTCTCGCCACGTAGTGAACGCATCCACCATCGCGATGTACGCACCGGTGATCGCCGCCGTCCGCGTGCCACCGTCGGCCTGGATCACATCACAGTCCACGGTGAGCGTGCACTCCCCGCCCATCGCCCGCATGTCCACCACGGTGCGGAGCGAGCGGCCGATCAGACGCTGGATCTCGTGCGTGCGCCCGCTCGGGGCGCCGAGGCTCACCTCCCGGCGCGTCCGTGTGTTGGTCGACGCCGGCAGCATCGAGTACTCGGCGGTGACCCAGCCGGCCCCGCTCCCCCTCCGCCACCCTGCGACGGTGTCGGAGAATGTAGCAGCACACAACACTCGGGTATCGCCGAGTTCGAATAGACACGAGCCATGCGCGTGACGCAGATAGCGCCTGGTGACGGTGATGGGGCGCAGCGCATCGTTCGCGCGGCCTGATGTGCGGGCCACGGGCGGCCTCCTTGCTAGTCGACTTCCAGGGTGGTGTTCTCGTCAGCCACGATAACACGGCCGCCGAACCGCTCACGCGCCCGCAGAAGCGCCGCCTCCCGATCGACCGTCGGCCACAGGTGCGTCATCACGAGCGTGCGCACCCCCGCATCGGCCGCGAGCTCGCCGGCTTCGGCAGGCGTCATGTGCGGAGCGCGGCCTGCGTACTCCTCGGGAAGCGTTGCGTCCGCAAGCAGCGTCCCCGCGCCGCGAGCGGCGTTGCGGACTGCCTCACCCAGTCGGGTATCACCCGTGTAACAGAGACGACCGCCATCCCCTGTCACGACGAACGCGCAGGCAGACTCGGCGTGATCGACCGCGTGCGCAGCGATCGTGAGGTCACCGACCTCGATCACGGCCCCCGGCTCCACCTCATGCACGCGGAACGCCTCTCTCAGTTCATGACCCCCACGCTCGCCAAGGAGCGCCGCCATCCGCTCGAACAGGCCGACCGGCAGGTAGAGTGGCAGCGGCGGCACCGGTCCTGTGGGCGCATACCGGAGCGCTGCCTGGAGTGCGAACAGGTCTGCGAAATGGTCCATGTGTCCGTGCGAAACGAACACTGCGTCGAGCGCGACCGGATCCGCCACCCGTCCGAGATTGGCGAGCACCCCGTTCCCGCAGTCAAGCAGCAGCGATGTGCCTGCTGTCCGCACCAGGTATCCCGCGCACGCCCTCCCGGGGCCCGGATACGATGCCGCGCTGCCCAGGACGGTCAGTCGCACGTCGCCTCCGTCTCATACTCCTTCAGAGCGGATGAAAGCCCGTCGTCGAGCAGCGACTCGAGCTCCGCGAGCCCGACATGCTCGACGTGCTCCATGTCTCGCCCGAGAATGCGTGCGCCGAGAGCAGCGAACTCCTGAGGCTGCCCGGTGGTGGCGAAGACCTCGGTGCGCCTCATCGAGCGATCGGCCCGGTGCCCCCGGGCCTCAAGCGTGTCAGCTACCTCCCGTGCTGTCTCCTCGGCCGAAGAGATGAGCCGTACACCTCCCCCCATCACCTGCTGGATGGGGGACTCGAGCAGTGGGAAGTGCGTGCATCCGAGCACGAGGGTGTCGACGCGAGCGCGTTTCAGCGGATCGAGGTAGTCACGCGCCATCTCGTAGATCGAAGGCCTGATGTAGACCTCGCCGGTCTTGGCGAGCCAATCCTCAAGCGAGTCGTTGCCAAGACGCAATCCGTTCTCGACGACATCGACGAAGCGCGGGGTAGCTGCCGACACCACGGTCACGCCTGCATCGAGGGCTCGGACCGCGGCGCTGTACGCCCCGGACTCGATCGTGCCCACCGTGCCGATGACTCCGACACGGCGGTTCACGGTGGCTTTGACAGCCGCCCGTGCACCGGGCTCAACGACGCCGACCACCGGCACGTCGAACACACGTTGTGCGAGACCGAGACCCGCAGCCGTAGCAGTGTTGCAGGCTATGACGATGAGCTTGACCTCCCGCCCGGCAAGCCACCGCCCGATCTGCAGAACGAACTCGCGCACGTCGTGCTGCGGACGGGGGCCATACGGACAGCGCGCGGTGTCACCGAGATACACGATGCTCTCCTCGGGCATCGCGCGCATGATCTCTCCGGCAACGGTAAGGCCACCGAGACCAGAGTCGAATATGCCGATGGGAAGTTCTCTCATAGTGGAGAGTATAGGCCGGGTGGCCGCCTCAGACACCCGACATGATCTCGGCGATCGCACCGGCGATCTCGTGCACTGGCAGCACCGCGCCCGCGGCACCCAGATCGATGGCCGCCTTCGGCATGCCCCACACGGTGCTCGTCAGCTCGTCCTGGCAGATGGTGTGTGCGCCCCGGTCGAACAGGGTCTTGAGTCCGACCGCTCCGTCGGCGCCCATGCCGGTGAGCAGCACACCGATCGCCCGATCGTGATAGCTGACCGCCACTGACTCGAAGAGCGTATCTGCCGACGGGATGTACAACTGTCCCGGCTTCGGCGTGGTGAATCGGATCGTCATGCCGTCAACCTGCATGTTGCTGCCGGTCGTCGCCATGTACGCCACACCCGGACGCATGACATCACCGTCGGTAGCCGGTACGACACTGATCTTGGAGCCAGCATCAAGCCACGACGCCAGACCCGGAACGAAGCCCTCGGCGATGTGCTGGGCGATGACGACAGGAACGGGCAGGTCGTGGGGCAGCCGTGCAAGCACGTTCAGCAGAGCTGTCGGACCGCCCGTGGACGAGCCGATGGCGATTATGCGGACGGTCCTCGAGCGCTCCCCCGTCACAGTCTCCACGGGCGGTGCGCCGTACACCGGCGCCCGACGGCCCCGAATGTGGGTGATGACCTTGACGCGCGAGAGGATCTTGACCGTGCGGATGATCTCGCGTGCGATCCCCCCGAGCGCCGCCCAGTCCTTCGGCTCCGGCTTCTTGATGACCTCGAGCGCGCCGACGGCAAGAGCATCGAACGCGCGGCCCATACCCTCTCCGTACACTGACGATGACACCACCAGGATCGGAGTGGGGGTGTACGCCATGATGTGCTCGGTGGCCTCGAGACCGTCCATGCCGGGCATGTGTATGTCCATGGTGATGAGGTCCGGACGCAACCGCGCAACCGCATCCACGGCTTCCTGACCGTTGGTCGCCGTGCCGATGACCTCGATCCCGGGATCGCTCGCCAGGATCTGCAACAGCATCTCACGCGCAACCGGAGAATCGTCGGCCACGACGACCCGGATCTTGGCCCCCTCGTCCAGCGGCGACGTGCCCCCCTGCACAGTCATCGAATCAGCCGCTCAACGGTCTCGAGGAGGGTGTCCTGGTTGAACACCGACTTGGTAATGTAGGCGTCCGCACCTGCGTTGATGCCCTCGGCCTTCTCCTCTTCACGCTCGAGGGAGGTGACGATGATGACAGGGATCTGTGCAAGCATCTCGTCGGACTTGATGGCCTTGGTCAGCTCGAACCCGGTCATGTTGGGCATTTGCACGTCGGTGACCACAGCATCGGGATTCAGCCCTTCACGCAGTCGCGCCAGGCCCATCGCCCCGTCCGTCGCCGTCTCGACCTCATAGCCCGCTGCCTCGAAGATCGAGCGCTCCAGCTCACGTGTGGTGAATGAGTCTTCGCAGATCAGGATCTTGCTCGGACCCGTCGCCTTCTCCTTGACCTGAGTCGTACGTCTCATGCGCGCTCCGGTGAGCTGACGGCCGTTCGTCATGAGGTCGGGCACGTTCAAGATGGGCACGACCTCGCCCGCACCAAGGATCGTCACGCCAGCGACATTGTCGACGCGCTTGAGGTGTGTGCCGAGAGTCTTGATCACGATCTGCTGCTCGCCAACGAACGCATCGACCAGAAGGCCTATGCGGTGACCGGAGAACGAGAGCGTGGCCACGGGAATCTTGGCACCCGCGTGCTCCTGTTCGATCAGGTCCAGGCCGAGGATATCCCTGAGAGGGACCAGCGGGATGGTACGGCGCTGCCGGCGGATGACCTCGTGCCCCTCCACCTTGATGATCTCGGATGGCTCCACGCGTGCCGTCTCCTCGATCGAGGCCGTGGGCAACGCGAACGTCTGCCCACTCACCCGCAGAAGCAGTGCGCGGATGATCGCGAGCGTAAGGGGGATCGTGAGACGGAACCTTGTCCCCTTCCCGAGCTCGGAATCGACGTCGAGCGACCCTTTCAAGCGCTCGACGACGAACTCGCGTACAACGTCCATGCCCACGCCACGGCCCGAAAGCTCGGTGATGATCGCCGCCGTCGAGAAACCCTTCTCGAAGATGAGATACCGCGCCTCACGGTCGCTCATCGACTTGGCTTCCGACTCGGTCAGGTAGCCCTTGCGGATCGCCGCAGCCTTGACGCGCGCCGGATCGATGCCCGCGCCGTCGTCGGACACCTCGATCACGATGTTGTCGCCTTCCTGACGTGCAGAGAGGTTGATCGTCCCTTTGGCGGGCTTGCCCGCAGCCACACGGTCGGCCGCAGGCTCGATGCCGTGATCCACTGCGTTGCGCATGATGTGGACCAGCGGATCGTTGATCTCCTCGAGGACCTTCTTGTCGAGTTCCGTATCGCCGCCCTGGATGATCAGATCGACATCCTTCTTGTACTGCCGGGCCAGATCGCGCATGGCGCGCGGAAACGTGTTGAAAACGGTGCTCACCGGAAGCATTCTCAGCTCCATCGCCTGCTCTTGCAGGTCGCCGACGACTGCCGAGGTGCGGGACCGGTCTTCAGCGTACGTCTTGGCAATGGCGCCGAGTTCCTTCTGCTGCGTGCTGAGCAGGCTGTCGAACAACTTCATGTCCACGCTGAGCAGGTTCTGCTCCTCAGCCGGCAGCATCGACATCGTCGAGCGCAATCGCGACCACAGCTGCTGCAACTCCGCCGAGACGCCCGCGACCGCGCGGAGATCGCGCACGCGTTGCTCATCTTTGATCTGCGAGATCACGACCTCGCTCACGAGATTCAGCAGCCGGTCCACCTGGCTCGTACGGATCCGGACCGTCGCCTGGGTCTTACTGTGGAGCGTCTCACCGCGTGAGGCCGCTTGATCGTCCGAGGATGCGGGTGCGGATCCCTCGCTGCCCTCCGGAGCTTCGCCATCCCCGGTGTGCGGCTCGTCATCGTCAACGGATGCCGCTGTGGCACCATCAGCACCAGCTGC
>CAZOSR010000030.1:0-14253 GCA_964582445.1 uncultured Coriobacteriaceae bacterium
CAAGTCGCTTGTGACGCGCGAGGGGCCCCTCGATCCGCGCAAGGCCGCCGAGTATGCCGCGCAGGTCTGCAGCGCGCTCACCGTGGCCCATGGCTACGACATCATCCACCGCGACATCAAGCCGCATAACATCGTGCTCACGCCCGACGGCACGATCAAGGTCATGGACTTCGGCATAGCCCGCGCTGGCAACACCACGATGACACAGACCGGCTCGGTCCTGGGCACAGCGCAGTACATCAGCCCGGAGCAGGCCCAGGGGCGGCAGCTCTCCCCGGCCTCGGATCTCTACTCTCTCGGCGTGACCCTGTACGAGATGGTGACCGGACGCCCGCCCTTCGATGCCGATACTCCAGTGGCCACGGCGCTCCAGCAAGTCAACGACGAGCCGCTGCCACCGCGTCAGGTGCGGGCCTCGATTCCGCCAGCGCTTGAGGCGGTCATCCTTCGCTCGATGCGGAAGAACCCCGCAGAGCGCTACGCATCTGCTGCCGAGATGCGCGACGACCTCCGGCGCGCGGCTAATGGGGACATCCCCGACGGCGGTGTGTACGCAGGTGCTGCGGACGCGGGACACACGAGCGTTCTGCCAGCAGTAGAGCGGGCCGCCAGCGCCCGGCCAGCGGGTCCGCCGCAGATTCGGCCGGTCCCAGAGCGGCGAAGCAGCGTCTGGCCGTGGATTGCGCTCGTCGCCGCCCTGGTGGTGGTCGGACTGGGTGTGGCCTACGCACTCGGAGTGTTCGGCTCCAATGGCGTGATCGTACCGACCCTTGCCGGCATGACCGAGGACCAGGCCCGCGTCGAGCTCGAGTCCGCCGGTCTTACGCTCGGCATCGTCGGCAAAGAGAATCACGACACCGTAGAGCTTGGACTGATCATCAGTCAGGATCCTCCCGCCGGTGAACAGGTGGAGGAGGGAGCTGCGATCAACATCGTGGTCAGTCAGGGTATCGCGCAGGTTGCCGTACCGGACCTGACTGACTACGCAGAAGCCGACGCGATCGCGGCGCTACGCTCGACCGGTAATCTCGACTACGACGTCACCAAAGACGAGCACAGCACCAGCGTTGCAAAAGGGCTGGTCATCCGTACCGAACCTGCCGCTGGCGCAACAGTCCCCAAGGGCACATCGGTCATCCTGTACGTGTCGCTCGGTGTCGAGCAGGTGACGGTCCCGGATGTCACGGGCCAGACGCTGGCCAAGGCACAGGCGCAACTCGAGGATCTCGGTCTTAAGGTGACCACGACCGAGGTGTTCAACGACACCGTGGCAAAGGGCAGCGTCATCTCCCAGAAGCCGGATGCCAACGTGCTGCTTGAGGCTGGACGCACCGTCACGCTCGAGATCTCAAAAGGCCCCGAGGTCATCATCGTGCCCGACGTCCGCACCATGAACGAAGAGGATGCGAAGAAGGCGATAACGGACGCCGGACTGGAGCCCAAGGTCGTCTACGTCACGAGCCCCGACGAGGGTGTGGTCATCAACCAGTTCCCGATCCCGGGTGCGTCGGCCAAACGTGGCGATGTGATCGAGATCGAGGTCGGCAAGCTGCCCGAGGAAGAAGGCGACTAGACGCCCCGCGCTGCCTCGAGCGCTGCCACGACCTCATCGTCGGAGACCTGTCCGAAGCGGCCGTAGTACTGGCTGACCGCCATCAGGTGCGGGTCTACCCACAGTATGACCGTTTCGTCGGCGGCCTCGCGCAGCGCCTGCTCGGCGTGTGGCGAAGCCACAGGTGCCGCTGCGACGATGCGTGCGGCACCGCGCCGATGCAGTGAGCGCACCGCCGCCATCAGCGTGAGACCGGTGGCGATCCCGTCATCGACCAGCGCTATCGTGCGACCCGCTACTGTCGGATCAGACCGATCCTTCCGATACACCGCGAGGCGTCGCCGGATCTCGGCACCCGCGCTCCTCGCCGCCTGCCGGAGATAGGCATCATCCGCGTGCAGAGCTTCGCTGCCGATGACTTCGCCGTCGGCATCCACCGCCGCGATCGCGTACTCCGGGTTTCCCGGCGCCCCGATCTTGCGTACGACCTCCACGTCCAGTTCGAGACCGAGAACCCGCGCGACCTCCGCCGCAACGATCACGCCACCGCGCGGCACACCGAGGACGAGTGTGCCCTCCGGCAGCCGGTCCTTCATCGCGTCGGCCAGACGGCGACCTGCGTCCATCCTATCCGCGAACACCGCTCCCACCTCCTTGCTGTACAGCACTCACCCACCTGTATTCCCACGCGCGCTGCACCGGGGCCAGCTGATTCGCCATGGCACCCTAGCGGTCTGCCGGATACGCCGGTCCGTACGGGTATCATGGATTCGGAGGTGGCAGCATGCTCACTGGGCTCAGCGATACCGTCACGCTCGCCAACGGCATCGAGATGCCGCGGCTCGGCCTCGGCACCTACAAGTCGGCCGAGGGCGGGGACGTGGAAGGAGCGGTGACTGCGGCGCTCGAACTCGGCTATCGGAGCATCGACACCGCGTCGCTGTACGGGAACGAAGGGGGCATCGGGCGTGCGATCTCCGCGAGCGGAGTGCTGCGGGGCGACATCTTCCTAACGAGCAAGGTCTGGAACGATGAGCAAGGCTACGACAGCACTCTGGCGGCGTTCTCTCGCAGCCTGAAGCGGCTCGGCACCGACTATCTCGACCTCTACCTCGTACACTGGCCTCGTCCCGAGACACCCGAAACGTGGCGTGCGCTCGAGCACCTCTACGCCGAGGGCGCGGTGCGGGCAATCGGTGTCTGCAACCACCTCAAGCACCACCTGGAGGAAGTGCTCGCATACGCCAACGTGGCCCCGATGGTGGACCAGTACGAGATGCATCCCTGGCTTCAGCAGCCGTCACTGCGACGGTACTGTGAGACGCATGGCATCGTGGTGGAGGCCTGGGCGCCGCTCATGAAGGGCCGGATCGCCGAGGAACCGGTGCTCGTCGAGGTCTCCGCGAGTCACAGAAAGAGCCCTGCCCAGGTGGCGATACGCTGGCTGCTGCAGCACGGCGTGACGACCATTCCCAAGTCGGTGCACCGCGAGCGCCTCGTGGAGAATGCCGAGGTGTTCGACTTCGAGCTCACCGCTGCAGAGATGGCTGCGATCGACGCCGTGGATCGCGGCGAACGCTTCGGTCCAGAACCGGATCGCGGCGGAGAACGGTAGACGCCGCCCCGGTCTATCTGGTCGCAGGCGAGTCGTAGAACCGCCGACCCGCCGGGTCGGTCGCATCTGCCTCGCTGCCGCCCAGGTGTGAGGTGGTGTCGTCCCACGCCTGCTGGATGCGTGTGCGATCTGCGGTATCCACGCCCGGGTACGCGGGATCGGCCAGCACATCACCGATCGGCAGCACGCGGTGCGCCTTTCCTCCCTCGTCGGTGTCGTCCACCCACACCGGCACGTACTCCACCGTCACGAGCGACGTCACACCGCTGCGAAGGTCCTTCTCGAAACCGAGCTCGAGCAGCAGCCCGGTGTTGCGGTACCGCTCTCGCTGGTTGGATACGAAGTTGCCGAGCGAGTGGATGACAAAGCCGGTGCGCGCCGAGCCATCGTCCCGGGTAAGCTCGACTGTCTCCATCGGTTGGATCACATGCGGGTGGCTGCCAAGCACTACATCGGCTCCCGCTTCGAGCATCGCCATCTCGACTCGCTTCTGCTCTTCTGACGGCTGCCGCTGATACTCCACACCGTTGTGGATGCTTACGATCACGAGGTCAGGTCCGAGTTCGCGAGCATGCTTCACGTCGGCGACCATCCGCGCCGTATCGATCACATTGACCATCCACTTCTTGTCAGCAGGCGCGGTGAATCCGTTCATCCCATACGTGTACGCAAGAATCGCCACCTGTGCACCGCTCACATCGGCCATCAGCACCCGATCCGCTTCCTCGTCGGTCCGGGCCGTACCGGTGTGCTGCGCACCGAGCTCGTCGAGCACATCAAGCGTGCGCGTCAGCCCTGCGGGGCCGCGATCGAGCGTGTGGTTGTTCGCGGTAGTGAGCACGTCGAAACCGGCTCCCACCAACGCCTCGGCAAATGCGTCGGGAGTGTTGAACATGGGGTAGCCGGTATAGCCGCGATCCGCACCCGAGAGCGTGGTCTCAAGGTTGCCGATCGCAAGGTCGGCTTCTGCGATGCGCGACGCCACCGGCGCAAAGCAGGGTGCGAAATCGTACCCGCCATCCGTCTTGGCCGAGGTGAGCTGCGGGGTGTGCGCCATGAGATCGCCGACTGCGAGAATGGTGAACCGGTCGACGGGTGGCGCCGGCGCAGCGACAACACGCTCGACAGTGGCCTCAGGCCACGCGGTGGTGACCACTGTCGCCGACGCGTCAGGCGCCAGAAGGCCCGGCAGCCAAACGAGTCCCGCCACGGTGATACCGGCCGTCAGCAGCGCGACGATGATAAGCGTACCGATGGCCTTGAGCACACGCACGGGCCGACCCCTTGCCAATTGCTTGCTGCGGTCAGGCGAACGGCCCCATTCTACGGGCAGCGGTCAGAGAACGCACGCCGGGCAGGCGCTGGTGCGCTAGCCCTCCACGCCGTCGGCGTTCCTGATCTCCTTGCGCTTGATCTTGCCGCCGAGGGTCTTGGGAAGCTCGTCGACGAACTCGACGATGCGCGGGTACTTGTACGGCGCCGTGGTCTTCTTCACGTGGTCCTGAAGCTCCTTGGCGAGCTCCGGAGAACCGGCCCAGCCTTTGGCCAGCACGATCGTCGCCTTCACCACCAGCCCTCGCACGGGGTCAGGCGCCGCAGTCACCGCACACTCGACCACAGCGGGGTGCTCGATGAGCGCGCTTTCCACCTCGAAGGGACCGATGCGGTAGCCCGAGCACTTGATCACGTCGTCGTTGCGGCCCACGAAGTAGTAGTAGCCGTCCGAGTCGCGCCAGGCCACGTCCTTTGTCTCGTAGTACTCGCCGCCCACCGCCGCATCGGTCATCACCGGGTCGTTGTAGTAACCCACGAACAGGCCCGGCGGATAGGCCTCTTTCAGGCCGGTCACGCAGATGATGCCCTCCTCGCCGTCTTCGGCCTCCACACCGTCCTCGGTGATGAGCTTCATGCTCAAGAGCGGCGACGGCTTGCCCATGGACCCCGGTCGCGGCTCCACCCACGGGAAGGTGGCAACCAGCACCGGGCCCTCGGTCTGGCCAAAACCCTCGCGGATCCTCTTGCCGGCGAACGCCTCCCACTGCTTGGTGACCTCGGGATTGAGCGGCTCGCCCGCGGTGGCAAAGGTCTCCACGCTCGAGAAGTCGTACGCCGAGACGTCCTCCTGCAGCATGAACCGGTACATCGTGGGTGGCACGCAGAACGTGTGGACACGGTAGTCCTGCACCTTCTGCATCAGCGTGGCAGGCACGAACTTCTGCATGTCATAGCCGAGGATGGTGGCTCCGCAGATCCACTGGCCGTAGATCTTGCCCCAGCCGAACTTGGCCCAGCCCGAGTCGGATACCGTGAAGTGCAGCTCGTTCTCACGCACCTGCTGCCAGTACCGGGCGGTGATGATATGGCCGAGCGGATGAAGGAAGTCGTGCATCACCATCTTGGCGAGGCCCGTGGTGCCCGATGTGAAGTACACGAGCATGGTGTCGTGGCCGCCGGGATACGCGTCTCCGGTGGGGCGCTCCCACTCATCGGCGTGTGCCTCGAGCAGCTCGTCGAAGGAGAGCCACCCGTCGCGAGCGGGTCCGGCCACCACACACGTCTCGATCGTCGGCGCGTTGGAGCGTGCGCCGTCCACCTGCGAGAGGACATACGCGTCGTCCGCACAGACCATCATCTTCACGCCGGCGCTGTCCGCACGGTACACGATGTCCTTGGTGGTGAGCTGCACCGAACCCGGAATGAGGATCGCACCGATCTTGTGAAGCGCCACCGCCGTGACCCAGTACTCCCACCGTCGGCGCAAGATGAGCATGACCACGTCACCCTTGCTGATGCCGAGGCCCGTGAACGCATTCGCCATACGGTTGGACAGGCGCGAGATGTCCGCAAACGTGAACACGCGCTCCGCGCCGTCGTCGTCGCACCACACGAGCGCACGCTTGCCGGGCTCGACACGCGCCCATTCGTCAACCACGTCGTAGCCGAAGTTGAAGTCGTCGGTGAGCTCGATGCGGAAGTCCGCGAGGAAGTCGTCGTAGGAGTCGAACTCAAGGCGGGGGCAGTACCGGGAGATCACGTGATCCATGAGGGGTCCTACTCGACGATGACGGTCACGAACTGGGCCGGCTCATCGCCGCCGCACTTCTGGCCATGCGGGTGATTCGGGTTGAAGTAGATGCTGTCGCCCTCTTCGAGCACCAGGTCGCGGTCCTCGAAGGTGACGATGACCTTCCCCTTGAGCACCAGGTTGAACTCCTGGCCGCGGTGGGTCACGAGCTCGGCCGGCTCATCGGAAGGATCGAGCGTCACCAGAAGCGGCTGCATGATCTTGTGACCGAACCCCCACGCGAGATCCTGGTAGTTGTAGCCGGGGTACCGGTCCACCGTGCGCCCGGTGCCGGCCTTGACCACCTGGTAGGTGTCGAGCCGTGCGGGAATGCCGGTGAGGATCTCCGTCAGGTCGACACCGAACTTGCTTGCCATGTGGAAGATGGCCGAGATCGGCACATCAGCACCGGTCTCCTCGTAGGCGATGTACGTGTCCAGGTCGATACTGAGATCGGCTGCCATCTCCTCGCGCGGGATGTCGCACGACTCCCGAAGCCCCTTGATCCTGAGGCCGATATCGGTGAACTGCGTCGTCATGTGCCGTCCCCCCCTACTCCACCGACCAGCCTTCAGGCAGCGAGCACACCGGCACCGACTCACCGTCTTCGTTGAGCATGCCGATCTCGAACGCCTTGCGGTTCTTCGGCAGCAAGTGCGCCTTCTTGGCGGGCACGCTCTTCACGATGGCCTGATCGAGGGTGCGCGGATCGCAGAAGCCGATCTCGCGCAGGAGTTTGCCGATGAGGATGACGCTCGCCAGCCCCTTGAGGCCGTTATCCTCGGCGAGCTGCGTAGCCGGAACTGGGAACACGTCAACATCGTCTCGCTCGGGCAGTCGCTGGCACATCGTGGAGTCCACGATGATCTTGCCGCCGGGAACGACCGAGTGAGCGAACTTGTCGAGCGATGGCTGGTTCATGGCCACGAGCACGTCGGGCTCCAGCACGAGCGGCGAACCGATCGGCTCGTCGGAGAGGCAGACACTGCAGTTCGCGGTACCACCACGCATCTCGGGGCCGTAGGAAGGCAGCCATGAAAGCTCGCGGCCCTCGATCAAACCCGCGTATGCGATGAGCTTCCCCGCGAAGAGGATGCCCTGACCGCCGAAGCCAGCGAGAAGCATGTTGAGAGGTGCGGCCATCAGGCTTCACCCCCCGACGCGAGCCGTTCGGCACGCGCCGCGGCGGCCTCCGCCACGTTGGCATACCCCTCGGCCTTCACGTCCCTGTACACGCCGAGCGGGTAGTACGGCAGCATGTTGTCGCGCAGCCACTGCAAGGCGTCGGCGGGCGAAAGGCCCCAGTTGGTGGGGCAGGTCGAGACGACCTCGATGATCGTGTACCCAACCCCCTCGATCTGGTACTCGAACGCCTTCTTGATGGCCTTCTTCGCGGCGCGCACGTTCTTTGGGCTGTCAACCGTCACGCGCTGCGCGAGCGCCACGCCGTCGAGCGTGGAGAGCATCTCCACCATGCGGATCGGGAAGCCCGCCTCGTTCACGTCGCGCCCGTACGGGCTGGTCTGCGTCACCTGCTGCGGTAGCGATGTGGGGGCCAGCTGGCCACCGGTCATGCCATAGATGGCGTTGTTGATGAAGATGATGGTGATCTTCTCACCGCGGGTGGCGGCGTGTACGGTCTCGGCCGTGCCGATGGATGCGAGGTCGCCGTCTCCCTGATACGCGAAGACCACGTTCTCGGGCATCGCGCGCTTGAGCCCGGTTGCCACCGCCGGCGCACGGCCGTGAGCAGCCTGAACCATGTCGCACCCGAAGAACTCGTATGCAAGGACCGAGCAGCCCACGGGGGCGACCCCGACGGTCGTGCCCTCGATGCCGAGCTCGTCGAGCGTCTCGGCCACCAGGCGATGCACGATGCCGTGTGTGCAGCCCGGACAGTACGAGAACTGCGTATCGGTGAGCGCATGCGGACGCTGGAACACGACCTTGCTCATCGGGCGCCTCCTTCCAGCGACACGGCGACCCGTTCGATGGCGGCGAGCGTCTCGGCGGGCGTGGGGATGATCCCTCCGGTACGGCCGAAGAACTCCACCGGCCTGCGACCGTTCACGGCCAGGCGCACGTCGTCCACCATCTGGCCCATGTTCATCTCGACGGTGAGGAACGCCTTCGCCCCCGCCACAGCGGCCTCGATGGCATCCACCGGGAAGGGCCACAGCGTGACAGGTCTGATGAGGCCGGCCTTGATGCCCTTCTCGCGGGCCTTGTTGACAGCGCTGCGCGCGATGCGCGAACTGGCGCCGAAGGCCACCAGCACGATCTCAGCGTCCTCGACCAGGTACTCCTCGGCGCGCTGCTCTGTGGCCTTGATCCGTTCGTAGCGCTCGTAGCGCTCGACATTGGTCTCCTCAAGGCGTTCGGGCGCGAGATAGAGCGAGTTGGCGATGTTGTGCGGGCGCTCGCCCTTGTGGCCGGTGACCGCCCATGGCTTGTCGGGCGCATCGGTCTTGGGCTCGGGAAGCACCACGGGCTCCATCATCTGGCCGAGCATGCCGTCGGCCAGCACCATCACGGGCACGCGGTACTCGTCGGCCAGATCGAACGCGATGTACGCGTGGTCGGTCATCTCTTGCACCGTTGACGGCGCCAGTACGATGAGGTGGAAGTCGCCGTGGCCGGTAGCGCGAGTAGCCTGGAAGTAGTCGGACTGGCTCGGCTGGATGCCGCCGAGGCCGGGGCCGCCACGCTGCACGTTGATGATCACGCCCGGCAGATCGGCACCGGCCATGTAGCTGATGCCTTCGGCCTTCAGCGAGATACCGGGTGAGCTCGACGACGTCATCGCCCGCTTGCCCGCCGCCGAGGCGCCGTACACCATGTTGATCGCGGCGAGCTCGCTCTCGGCCTGCAGGTACACGCCGTTCTCCTTGGGCATGCGCTTGGCCATGTACGCCGCGAGTTCGGTCTGGGGCGTGATGGGGTAGCCGAAGAAGAAGCGGCATCCTGCGCGGATGGCCGCCTCCGCCAACGCCTCGTTGCCTTTCATCAGGACCTTCTCGGACACCTCACACCTACCTTTCGACCGTGATCGCCACGTCGGGACAGATCAGCGCGCACGACGCGCACCCCGTGCACAGCGATTCGTCGGTGAGCATCGCGGGATGGTACCCCTTGTCGGTGATCGTCTCGGGGTCGAGCACGATGCAGTTGCTCGGACAGACCTCCACGCACAGGCCGCAGCCCTTGCAGTAGCGTCCGTCCACGATGATCCGAGCCATCAGCAGATGACCTCCTTATGCGGACGGGAGGCGGTACCCCCCGGTGCGCTGACATGCCCGACGCCCTACGAGGCATCCTCCCAGGGCGTACGGACGTGAATCTGGACAGGATACGCGTTTTCGGCGATTCCCGCAGCACCCGGTGCTTCGAGAAGCGCATCGACAAGGTGCTCCGGGATGGTCGTGAAACGCAATGGCAGACTGAGAACTGATGCCGTCGCGCGCGCGAACGGGAGCGAGTCGAGCACGGTCGCCACGGTGGTCTCGTCCTTGAGGTGCGAGTTGTTGACCACAGCGGTGGCATCGAGGTGGCATGCGGTCTCGATCTCCCCGAGAAGCGCCGCGGCCTCCTCCGGTCCACCGGTGAGGTTGCGGTAGCGATTGATGACGTAGAGCATCTCGTGATCGATCGCCGCGATCTCCTTCGCGTAGCGGCCAAGCGCCGTAGCGCCCACATCGTCGCCACCCACGTCGAAGATGACGGCGGCGCTCGTGTCGAATGCGCCATGCACCGCCGCCGAGAGCGATGGCGTGTCGAGCGTGGTACCGGCGAAGGTGGGAGATATCACGCGCACGCCGTGCTCGCGGAGCATCTCCGTGTAGTCCGACGAGCGGAAGTACGGGTTCACGATGTCGAGGTCCACAAGCAGGACGTCGTCCTCGGCCTTCGCAAGATCCAGCGCCAGGTTCATAGCCAGGTTCGTCTTGCCCGAGCCGTAGTGCCCGGTGATCACGGTGAACCGGCCGATGCTGTGCGGGTCGAACATGCGCGGCTCCTCGCCTGATACGCGTTACGTGCCCGTATCGTACCGCTACAATGGCCTCACTTCACCGCGACGACCGCAAGCGCGGGAGGACGACCGCATGAGGAGGGGCCGCATGGAACCGAGGATCGCCGAGGTAGCAGGCCGCATCCGCGCGCTGCGCGAGGATATGGACCTTACGATGCAGGAGATGGCCGACGCCACCGGCCGCAGTGTGGCCGAGTACGCGGCGATGGAATCCGGCGACGCCGACCTGTCGTTCACCTTCCTCTACCGCACCGCTGAGCGCTTTGGCGTGGACATGATCGAACTGCTCACCGGCGAGAACCCGCATCTCACGGGCTACTCGGTGGTGCGCGCAGGCGACGGGCTCGCCATCAAGCGCCGCGAGGGCTTCGAGTATCGGCACGTCGCGCCCACCTTCAAGGGCAAGCGCGCCGAGCCGTTCATGGTGACCGCGCCGTACATCGCCGGTGCAGAGGACGAGCCGATCCACCTCTCACACCACGCCGGCCAGGAGCTTGACCACGTGATCAGCGGACGCCTCCGCTTCGCGTTCGAAGACCACATCGAGGACCTGGGGCCCGGCGACACCGTGTACTACGACTCGGGTCGCGGTCACGGCATGGTGGCCATCGGCGGCGAGCCGTGCACGTTCCTCGCGGTCGTGCTTCATGACGACGCCCACTAAGCCCGTCCCCGCCGGTACCGGCATCGACTGAGAAGGACGCCCCATGCGAGACATCAACCTCCGCTATGTCGAGGAGACGTTCGACGAGAGCGGCATCCTCTCCGAATTCGGCCTGCACTATCCCGCCGACTTCAACTTCGGCTACGACATCGTGGATGACATCGCCGAGGCCGAACCCGACCGGCGAGCGATGGTGTGGTGCAATCCCGAGGGCGAGGAGCACACGTTCACGTTCGGCGACATGAAGCACTGGAGCGACAAGACCGCCAACTACCTCGCGTCGCTCGGCATCGCACGCGGCGACATGGTGATGGTGATCCTGCGCCGACACTACCAGTTCTGGTTCGTTGCCACGGCGCTCCACAAGCTCGGCGCCGTGATGATCCCCGCGACCTTCATGCTGAAGGAGCACGACCTCACCTACCGCCTCCGGAGCGCAGGAGTGAAGGCGCTCATCTGCACGTCAGTGGGAGACATCGCCCGCACCGCCGATGCGGTAGCCGCCGAGTGCCCCACGCTCGAGACGCGCATCCTCGTGAACGGCGGCGGCGGCGGAATGCTCGTGGGTGCGGAGATCGACGCCGAGGGGAACCGCATCGGCCCAGCGCTGTCGGGCCCTGAAGGTATCTGTGCACTTGCGGCCACACGCGAGGGCTGGCACGACTTCAACACGGGCGTACGAGAGGCCTCGGTCGAGTGGCAGCGCGTCCCCACGCTCGCGGCCGACCCCTTCTTGCTGTACTTCTCATCCGGCACCTCGGGCAACCCCAAGATGGTGCTCCACGACAGCGGCTATGCCCTTGCGCACACCGTCACGGCCAAGCACTGGCACAACGTGGTGAGCGACGACGGCATCCACTTCACGATCGCGGACACCGGCTGGGGCAAGGCGGTGTGGGGGAAGTACTACGGCCAGTGGATCATGGAGGCGTGCGTGTTCACGTACGACTTCGACCGCTTCGATCCGGCCGAGATCCTCGCACTCATCCAGAAGTACCGCATCTCAACGCTGTGCTGCCCGCCAACGATGTACCGGCTGATGATGCAAGCCAACGTGGACGGCTACGACCTGTCCTGCCTCTCCTACTGCACCACGGCTGGCGAGGCGCTCAACCCCGACCTCTTCGACGGCTGGCGCGAGCACACGGGGCTGCCCCTTGTGGAGGGATTCGGCCAGACCGAGTCCACGCTCCTGGTCTTCAACTCCCTCGGCATGACGCCCAAACCGGGCTCGATGGGCAAGCCGTCTCCGCACTTCACCGTGCAGATCCAGGACGAGTCCGGCGCCGAGTGCCCGCCGGGCACCACGGGTGAGGTTGTGGTAGCGATCGATCCACGCCCCGACGGCATCCTGCTCGAGTACTTCCGCGACGAGAAGCGCACCGCCGAGGCGATGCGCGATGGCTGGTACCACACCGGCGACACGGCCTGGGCAGACGAGGACGGCCACTACTGGTATGTGGGCCGCAATGACGACGTCATCAAGAGCTCGGGCTACCGCATCGGTCCGTTCGAGGTGGAGAGCGTGCTCCTCGAGCACGATGCAGTGCGCGAATGTGCGGTCACGGGCGTGCCGGACCCGGTCCGCGGCCACTCGGTGAAGGCGACGATCGTGCTGAACGCCGGGTACGCCCCCGGAGAGGAGCTCGTGAAGGAGCTCCAGATCTGGGTGAAGAAGCGCACGGCGCCGTACAAGTACCCGCGGATCATCGAGTTTGTGGATGGGCTGCCCAAGACCGTCAACGGCAAGATCCGGCGCGCCGCGATCCGCGACAACGACGCAGGGAACCGGGAAGAGTAACGCTACCGCAGCACGCGCAGAAGCACGAAGCGACGCGTCTCCACGACAACCTCGAAGAGGTCCGTCTCCTGACGCATAGCCTCCCAGGCCGCGATCTCGTCATCGGGACCGAGCCACAGGGCTACGTAGTCGGCATCCCACTTCTCCAGGATCGTGCGACGCCCGTCGGCACCGGTGTCCGGATCGAGAAGCCGTTCCATGTCTTCACGGCGGGCAGGTCCATCCACGGTCTCTACCGCCAGTGGGCTGTGACTCGGCGGAGCTGCCACGATAGCTGCGTTCGCAAGACCAGCAAGGTAGTAACCGGTCTCGGGTGAAGCGGCGACGATCGGGTAGTCGTTGCCGACGGCAGCACGGGTATCCCAGATGGCGGACATGCTCCAGATGGTTCGAATGTCCTGCTCCCGCGACTCAAGGACCGTATACGCCTCACCGAACCGCATGCGATCTGGCACGCGAACGAACGTGACTTGCGTGTCCTGCCAGCTGCTGATGCCATGGGCGACCAGGATCGCCACGCCGACGGCGAGCGCTAGTGCGCGCCATTCTGGCGAGAACGCGACTCCGGATTCACGGCGAGCCGCGGCACCGTGTCCGAGAGCCCATGCTGCCGCGAGGAACGGCACGAAACGCATCAGCAGCGTCACCCGTGCAAGCATGTAGACGGAGAGTCTCACACCAAGCGTGGTCACGGGGGGGAACCCAAGCAGTATGACCGGAACCAGGATGAACGCACCGGTCAGAATCGACGCGCCGTTCCGGCGCCGCACGCCGTGCCACACCGCCCAGATCCCCACTGCGGTCATGAGGATGAACGTGATCGGCCCCCCGCCTACGTATTCACCCGGCATCGCCACGAACATCCCTGAGCCGATGGAGACGAACGCTTTGGGAAGACCGGTGGCGGATCCACCAAGAGAGGTAGAGAACACCGTGGCGGCCTTGGCGCCAATCACGGCGGCCGCGACCATGAGGACGCCGGCAAGCGGGAGGACCGAGACAGGGCGTTGACCGGTCTCATAGAGTCTCGAGCGGAACAGCACGACGACGACGAGCGCCGTGACCACGTAGATCACGAATGCAGCCGCAGTGGCAAGGTGGACCAGCAACGCCGCGGCTCCCGCCACGAGCGCGACACCCGAAGCGAGCCGCCGGTGCTGGGGCTGCACTGTAGTGGATTCGATGATGGCGAACAGGGCGAAGCACAGATAGGCGACAGTGAACCTGTTGGGCAGCCCTGCCATGCGGAAGTCTCCCCAGAGGCCGAACGCCGCGAACCCGATCGTCGAGAATGTGGCCGCCCAGGGCGAGCCAGAGACCCGCTCGGCAAGCGCCCAGAACGCCCACGCCACCGCCGCAGCGCCGAGTGCGGCGAAGCCAGCGTACACGTACTCGACCTCAAGACCGGAGAGGCGCGAGACCATGGCGAGCCACGTGTGGAAGATGCCCGACGTGGGATCGAGCGACGTCGTGCCGCTTCTGTAGAACGGGTCGGTCACCAGCGGGGTGTTGGTTGCCAGAAGCGAA